>JANMSP010000298.1:0-2456 GCA_031389475.1 Pyrinomonadaceae bacterium | reverse complement strand
AGCTCACTTTGCCGAAGTGCTGGCGCGGTTAGCTCTTTTCGAGTTACGCCGCGAAGTTTTCTCTGCACACTCATTTCGTCTTCCATCGCACCGCCTCTCGCCCTTAGCTCGTTTCGAGTCACGGCGCGAAGCATCAGCCGTTAGCTCATTTCAAGTCGTGGCGTGAAACTGGCTCTGGTAGCCGCTTTCGTGTTCCGGCGCGTTCCCCGCCTAACGCTTGAGATGACGTGGGGCGAAACCGCCGCCACGCAAGTTTAGGATATAAAGACCCGTTGATAAGAAAGTCGCTGTTTCGCCCTCACGTCCATTGAATTGTTCGACATCGCGTTTAATTACAAATCTAGCTTTGCTAAAACTCAAAATTAACATTGCCATTCTTTTTTTAAAAGACCGTAAAAAAGGGAATCTTGAGCTCCTCCGCCGACAAGCCATCTCTCTCTTAAATATCCTTCCTTCCGAAAACCAAGTCGCTCCAGCACTTTGATTGATGAAGTGTTTTGCGGGTCAACGTCCGCTTCTAGTCTGTGTAAGTTGAGATTGCTGAAACAAAAATTAATGAGTAATGTTAAAGCCTCTCGCATATAACCATTTCCCCAAAACTCGCTTCCCAAAGCATAACCTATTTCTGCGCGTCGGTTGTCTGTGTCGATGTGGAAGAGAGTGCAAGTTCCAATAACGCAATCGTCCGCCTGCCGCGCAACTCCCCACTGAAACAGAACGCGCTTTTCAAAGTAGTTGTGTATTTCCTCAAGCAATTTTTCCGCAGCCGTAATATTTTCAAGCGGCAATGAACTCCAATAGCGCATTACTTTAGGGTCAGAGAAAATAGAATAAAGAGAATGAACATCACTAACCGTCAGCCACCGAAGCCGAACCTGTTCGCCGTTAATGGTAGGAAGAATTTTTGTATCAAACATAGGCTACTTTTAACAGCGAAGATGTCGAACGCGGAATTGACGCGGCGCGTTGATGGCGATTCATTCCGCCAGTGCCAGTCACGTGAAATAGAAGTACCGCGCTCACGTCGAATGAAGAGTTAGGCTGTCGCATCAAGCGGCGAACCGTCCTCTCGTCATTTGATTTTCGCTGCACACGCCTCATTTCTTGCTTTCGCCGTACACTCACTTTGACGAGGTGCCGGCGCGCTTAGCTCACCTTGAATCACGGCGCGAAGCGTTTGCAGCACATTCATTTCGTCTTCCATCGCATCGCCTCTCGCTGCACATTCATTTCGAGTCACGCCTTGAAACTGGCTCTGATAGCCGCTTTCGTGTCGTGTCGCGGTGCGCTGCCTAACGAGCGAACTGACCCGGCGCGGACGGCAATAGGGATAATATTAAGTCTGCTTTCGCGCTCGGGTCTAGTGTTTTGTTAGGCTGCTGTTGCCACGATTGCAGCACCCCGGTTGCGTCAAAACTCGCGTTCAGTAGAAGCACGAGTTCCTGCTAATCATTTCTTATTTTCTCGCGTTGAATCAAATACCGATTCCCACTTGCCTTTCTGAAATAGCATATTAATCTTACTAGCAGACTTACCCTGGATTACATTGAGTGTTGCATGATTGCCCTCTATCAACCCACCCGTTATTCTGGGGCTAGCGTTTAGATGATTCTTCACTTCGTTGAACACCTCTTTACTTATCCGGGAAGATTGCTGCTCTAGGTACTCCAGCCCTTCTTTCCTCTTTGCTTCGGATTCTGCTAAATACGCCTTCCCTGGCTCTCCACCTCCAGGTGGCAATGCTTTGCCTGTGCGAGAGCTGACAGGGGATGCCCTTTTATCTAGTTCGATCCGGGCTATAAACGATACATCGAATTCCCATTTCTGATTACCCAAGATCACGGGTTTGTCAGTAAAAATCCTTCCTTGGACTACATTATCAGTGAAAGCAGCTACCTCGAACGGATAGGAGGGGAATTTTGCTAGGGAACCGCCTGTACTCCTAACTGATGACGAGACGGCCTCCCTTTTCTGATTAAGAGTGACTACAAGCACATCCGTTTTGCCTTCCATGACTGTCTGTGTGAGTCTCTTCTCTGAGAGTCTCTCATAATTTTCGGAAGAGTCGTCGGCTAACGGTTGCTCGGTAAATAAAAGCTCGAAAAAATGTTTGCTTTCATCCCAAACATCAATTCGTTTTCTGGCGACAGCGTAGCTCAATTTGTAGGACTTGCCGTTAACGATTAGCTTTCCGGTTGCTCTTCCCGGATCGTGTTTGGTTTGCGTGGATTGGGATGGAGGATGAGCCAATCCTGAAATGATCAGCATCAGCCCAATACAAGCCGATTCGATCAGCTTGCAGATGGTGAAGTGCGTTTGATTTTGCATGAGATTATCTCCAATGAGTTTATTTGTATGTCTATTCCATCGAAAGTGACCTAATGCCGCCTAACGTCCGAGTTGACGCGGCGCGTTGAATCATAAGCATTGAGCCAGCGCCATTCACGTGAAACCCA
>JANMSP010000289.1:0-8743 GCA_031389475.1 Pyrinomonadaceae bacterium | reverse complement strand
CTTGGTTTTACTTAGCGTCCTTTGCGGCTTTGCGTGAAACCTCTTTTTTCTCACGCAAAGCCGCAAATCAAAGCCGCGAAGATCGCAAAAAAGACCGAGCCTGACCTGCAACTATTTTTTAATCTTCGGCTCTTTCTCTTTCGGTGTCATTACAAAGGGGCGAT
Organism: Pyrinomonadaceae bacterium; assembly: GCA_031389475.1. Taxonomy (GTDB): domain Bacteria; phylum Acidobacteriota; class Blastocatellia; order Pyrinomonadales; family Pyrinomonadaceae; genus OLB17. The sequence goes on along the minus strand of JANMSP010000289.1, from coordinate 8,579 downwards.
GCTGCACGACGAATGTTTTGTCATCGAAAGCTCCGTCACCATCTACGTCAACCCTAACCTCTAATTTATATTTTTTGCCCGGCTCATGCGGTGCCGGTAAGTCATATGCGAGGCTGTACTGGCTGCGCAGTAAACCGTTTATAGACTGCAAATAGGCCGGAACCTCGCTTGGAAACGTCATTTCAAAATGCATTCCGCCCGATTCTTTCGCAAACGTATTCATTTGATTTTTCGCCTGCAAGAATGTTAGGCGGCCGGGCATTCCGGTAATACTGTCTGTCGCGCCAAGGCGGTCTTCGTATTTCTTATAAAATAAATTTCCGGTGCTGATAATGTAGATCGGAATTCCGGAGGCCTGAATGACCTTTCTGATGTCGTCGAGGTTAATCTTACTGAAAGTATCGATGCCGGAAGCAACGAGAATGATGGCCCGGCGTTTGGATTTCACGCTGACCATCCCGCCGTATTCGGATTTTTCGGCTTTAGAATCCTCCAGAACCACCGAATCTCCGCGGCCGCCGACGAGTGAAAATTTAAGAGCGTCGAATAAGTTGCTGTCGCGAAATGCCGGGCTGTTGCGAAGTAAAAGGTCTATCGTCTGCCGGATCCGGTTGGGATCGTTCGTAAAATCGGTTATTGGCGTCGGGCGAATGTCGAATGCGATAACAGATGCGTAATCATTCGGCGGCTTGATAAAAGTGGACAAAAATTGAGCGACCGGACGAACGGTTTCGTATTGTCCGGGTTCAAAACGGCCGCCGTTGGCACTGCCCAAAGTTTCCGCCAATTTGCTGTACTCGAGAACGAGAGTGACGGTGATCGGCGATTCCGGAGTGGTGAAACTGGAAACCGGCTGCTGCACGCCGTTTTCGAAAATACCGAAGTTTTCCTTCTTCAAGCCGGTAATTATCTGCCCCGTTTTCTTATTAAAAACGACGGCATCGACGTTTACCACATTTGTATCAACCTTAACGACACCTTCCTCCGCAACGGCATTTTTATCTTCTTCCAGCAGTTTTTTCGCTTCTTCTTCCGCCTTTAACTCTTCGGCTGTTTTTGGCGCCGGACGTTCATTGCGTTTACCCTCACCCGTTTTCGGCGGAGCGGGCCTCTGCGGGCGCGACTGGGCGAAGCCGCTTGAATTCAGAGCGACGACGGCAATCATCAAAAAAGCGAAAAAACGGGCGGATCGCGAAACGGAAGCGTGCATAGATTATTTCCTTAACCGGAGACGTCGATCGATTAGATACCGATTGTCGGCTTTAAGTTGGTTTTAATCAAGCAAAACTCGGTGAGAAATATACTGCTCCTGTTTTCTCGCTCCAAATACTGTTTCCGCACGAAAATAGTTTAGCCACGAATTACTCGAATGACACAAATAAAAGAAACCAATTCGTGTCATTTGTGTAATTCGTGGCTAACACTTCAAAAATTTCGGTTACACAGCCCTAGAAAACCGGCAAATTTTCTTCGGCTCGGACTGTTGATTTTGCGGATTGAAATTCTTGTGAGGTGCCGTATGGCAGCCAGTTCGGACGCTGATATAGCAGCCGTTCGGTTTCGTCGCGGCTTTTGGGCTTAGCGAGGAGAAAGCCCTGGCCGAAATCGCAGCCGAGGTTTTGCAGTACGGCAAGCTGGCCTTCGGTCTCTATGCCTTCGGCGATGACACGCATTTTCAGGTTCTTGGCGAGCGAGATGATCGTCTGCATTATCTCGGAATTCTCACCCTGTTCGCCGACGCGATTTACGAACGAACGGTCGATCTTCAGAGTGTCGAACGGTAAGCGGTGAAGATAGCTGAGCGACGAATAGCCGGTGCCGAAATCGTCGATGCTCAATTGCACGCCGAGTTTTTTCAGTTTATGCAGCACGTTTATCGTATGCTCGGCATTTTCCATCGCGGAACTTTCAGTGATCTCAAGCTTAAGCGTATCGGGCGAGAGCCTGGAATGTTCGAGGGCAAATTCAACATCATCGATCAGATCGTCGTTCGACAAATGCTTGCCTGAAATATTCACGCTGACCATAAGATTCGTGTATTCCTGCGAGATCTTCTGCCACGCCGCAATTTGCCGGGTAGTTTCACGCAGAATCCATACTGTGATCGGCTGAATTAGGCCGGATTGCTCGGCAATCGGGATGAATTTGTTCGGTGGGATCATTCCGAATTCGCTGTGATGCCAACGTAGCAAGGCTTCGAATCCGATAAGCTGGCCGTCGTCCAGCGAAATTATTGGCTGGTAATGCATCGAAAGCTCGTTGCGGTCGGTGGCGTGGCGAAGGTCCATCTCGAATCTCACGCGTTCGAGAAATCTGGATCGCAACTCCTTGGTAAACACCGCCAGGCCGTCGTTCTTTTCCTTGGCGTAATGCATAGCAATGTCGGCGTCACGCAGTATTTCCTCGGGCGTATCGTATTCCGCATCGCACGGTGCAACGCCAATATTGACGTCGATCGAGATCTTGTTGCCGCTAAGCGAAAATGGCTGTGTGATGCTTTGATAAATTCTGCGGGCTACCTTTTGGGCCTTTCCAACCGACGCAAGGTCCCGAAGTATAATCGCAAATTCGTCTCCGCCGATGCGGGCAACAGTGTCCGCCGGATTGAGCATACGCACGAAACGCTTGGCCGCGATCATCAGGACCTTGTCTCCAATGGTATGACCGAGGCTGTCGTTGATGTTTTTGAAGCTTCGAATATCTAGAAATAAAACCTGGAAGTTAACGGACGGGTCATCCTTATACTCTTCGATAAGTTTTCTGAGGATGTCGTTCAACTGTTTTCTATTAGCAAGTCCGGTGAGTGAATCGTGAAGAGCGGCGTGCTGAAAATCCTTCTCGCTTTTGCGGAGAGCGGCGTTTGCCGACTCTTCCTTTTCGAGCGAGACGGTGAGTTGCGCGGAATGACGCTCCGCCTCACGCCGCCGCTCACGTTCGGTTTCGGATTTTTCCCGTTCCGCCTTTTCAAAATTGCCGACAGCATCATTTATCTCGCCAATGGATTGGCGGTAATTTAGAAAAATAATCCCGATACCCGTAAGGGCAATACCCGCCGTAAAAACATCACCAAAGTTGATCAGCTTAAATATCAATCCGGCGAGTCCCGCACCGACGATCTGCGTCATTGAGCTTAAGAAATAATCTCTTTTCCATGTCGCCCATATGTTCAGACGGTTTTCCTTCAACACCTGAAAGACGGCGCCTAAAAAAGTGGAAACAATAAAATGCGTTAGTGCCAGAATGCCGACACTTGTGATCAGTTCCCGCGTGTTCGGCGAGGCTATCTCAACATTTGCCAGCAAAGTAAGCCTTATCCAGACAAAATACGTGATCGTTATCGAAATTGCCGCAATAAAGGTATTCGTAAGTATCATGTACTTGCCGAAAACCATTCCGCCCTTCCGTTTTATGTAATGGCAATTTGCGAGTACGTCAATAGATGCCGCTACGACTGCCGCTTCGCCGCCATACACCAGAAAACAGAGAAAGATTAGAGCATCGGAAAAGCTGACTGAGAACTTTGATCGGGGAAGGGTCAGGCTGAGGTGGGGTGAAACGAAAACCGAAAAAGCTAGAAGCGCGAGAAAACTCAAACTGTAGGCCTTTACAGGCAGCGAGGTCAGTGCCCATCCAAAGCAAACGGAACCGATGACAATGATTATTGCCTTGTAGTAATCAGATATACTTTTTTTATCCATTCTCGGAATTCCGCTAAATGAAGCTAACGGACGGGTTTAGGTGCAGTAAAATGGGAAGAAAAGAGACGGGTAGTGTCTCCCAACAAAGTTTAACACTCTTTTTACCATAAAATCCAGTAAAAAATGGATTATTTGACTGACTGTATAGACGCTAATCACTATAGCAGTGGATAGTATCTATCCAATTAAATTAAATGTAAGAAAAATAGAGGTTAAGGAGAATTTCAGATTGGAATTGTTACTTGAGTATCCATAAGTAGTAGTAGACAAAAATCATGAGGGAAGACCTCGCAAAGCCCGCAACTGTTGTGAATACAGTGTTTCAATGGGGGCGGGCTTGGCAGCTTCGAAGTGGCACGCTCCTTGTAATATGAAGAGAATCACGGAGCGGAAAGCTTCATACTAAGAAAACAGAGGAAAAAACATGAAAAACTTGAGAAACTTTTTTGGCTGGATCACTTTGGTAACGATTTTCACATTCGGAACTACCTTCGCTAACGCGGGAATAATTATCGCTGGTGCTCAGGATGAGCCATGCACCAATACTGAAACGGACAATGGCGGTATTATCATTGCCGGAGTGAAAGACGGCATAATCATCGCCGGATTCACGGGAATAATCATTGCTGGAATTACCGGAATCATCATCGCAGGAGCGTCTGATGAGCCGGTAAACTGTGGAATAATTATCGCCGGATGATTGCAAACCATTCTTGGGGCTCCCACCCCTAAGCCTCGTTGAGAAATCAGCGAGGCTGTTTTATTTTGATCTGATAAAATACCGGTAGTCAATGAATACGGAACCTGGATTCACGCCTTCACGGCCTTTGAATAATCTGGAGCGAGCCGTCGAAGATTTTCCACGGCTGAGGGCAACGCATCCAGAACGTATTCGACATCATCCATCGTATTATTTTTTCCGAAGCTGAACCGGATCGCTCCTCGGGCGAGTTCATCGTTTCTGCCTAACGCTCGGATTACAGGCGATGGTTCAAGCGAACCGGACGAACAAGCGGAACCGGTCGAGACGGCAATGCCCTGCATGTCGAGATTAATGAGCAGTCCTTCGCCCTCGATGAAGCGAAAAGAAATGTTCGAAATGTTCGGAAGGCGGGTTGCCGGATCGCCGTTTATGACGAAATCGCCGATGCATTCGCCGACGCCGTGCTCGAATTTATCGCGCAAATTCGCTAACTCGACCATAGCTTCAGGCAATCTCGTTTTTGCGAGCTCACAGGCTTTTCCGAACGCAGCAATGTGAGCGACCGATTCGGTGCCGCCGCGAATGCCGCGTTCCTGGCTGCCGCCGATGCTTTGCGGGTGAAGACGCACGCCGCGCCGGACATATAATGCGCCAACGCCTTTCGGAGCATAAATTTTATGGCCCGAGATTGAAAGAAGGTCGCAGCCGATAGCCTCGACATCGACCGGAATTTTCCCGGCGGCCTGGACGGCGTCGGTGTGAAACCAAAGTTTTTTGCCTGTTTCGCGAATTCGCCGCACTAATCTGCCGATTTCCTCAACAGGCTGAATCGTACCGATCTCATTATTTGCAGCCATTACGGAGATTAGCAGCGTATCTTCACGAATCGCGCTTTCCACATCCTCTAATTTAACTATTCCATCATCATAGACGGGCAGGTAAGATACTTCATATCCTAGTTTTTCAAGGTCTTCGCAAACATTCTTGACCGCCGAATGCTCGATTTGCGACGTGATGATGTGGCTGCCGTGTTTTTTGTTCGCTTCGAGCAGTCCTCGGATCGCCAAATTGTTCGCTTCGGTGCCGCCGGAGGTAAAAATGATCTCGTTTGGGCGAGCATTTATCAGATCGGCGGCCTGGTGACGCGCCTTATCGATTGCACCGCGGGCCTCCTGGCCAAAAAAATGGATGCTCGAAGCATTACCGAATTTTTCGGTCAGCCAGGGTAGCATTGCCTCGATCACCGCCGGATCGGGCTGAGTCGTCGCACTGTTGTCGAGATAAATACGGCGGAACATACAGATATTGTATACATAAAAAAGAGGCGAACAAATGCCCGCCTCTTTTATCATTTTTACAGACGTCAATTATGGAATCGCTGTAAAGTCCACGCCGCTCAAATTATCGTTGACCGCAACCGCCTGCGAATTAAAGGCAAATCCCTTTTTCGCGACGGTAATAACATAGCTTTGACCGGCCTCAAGGTTGCCAAAACTGTAATATCCGAAAGAACTGGAAAGAACATTTCGTGATAAGCCGTTAGTACCCGTAATTCTGATTGTTGCGCGTCCGATGCCTCTGCCTTGCGGCGTTAGGATTCGGCCCTGCACTGCAACTGTCGCGGCAGAAGGCCCGGTGATCGTAAAGTTTGACGAAGAAACTCCGGCGGGATTTACAAAACTGTCTTCCCGGACGCGGATGCGGCCGTTGAGCGTAGGTGTGTTCGGAACTGTAAAAGTGATCGAACCGGTCGTAGAAAGATTGGATACTCCGGAACTCAGCAGGGTGTAGTTCGTGCCACCGTCGGTTGAAAGTTCGACGATAACGTTTCTGTTGAATCCGCCCGTATTTGTCCACGTCGCAGTTGCTTGAGTTCCGATAATTATAGTGCCGCCGCTGGGCGTTACAGTGGTTATAGTATCCGCTACGCGGTCGGCATTCGTATCCCGGTACCATCCAATGTCGCGCATTTGCTGGCGTGACAGATCGAGATTGATCGGTAAATTCAAGTTTATACTTGGTTCCATCAAAAGATCTGCGAAAGCGGCTGTACTAAAATGTGAGACCGAAGATCCGCTCTGAAAGGGATTTGGCGTAAATAATTCTACTCGTCCGGTCAGACCATCGCGTCCCGCTGTAAGGGAGCCCGATGCGATCTTTACATTGGAGCCGTCCCACAGAACGTCATTCGTATCTATGGCTGACGCCTGACGCTGGGCATCGGTCATCGCATTCCAATACATATTTTGCGTGCGGTCGAACATAAATGTCGTGTAAACATCCGGAAGGCCTCCAATTAGCGCTCCGGTCGAACCGTTCGCAAAGGTTGAAAAGCCGAGTCCGTGCCCCATTTCATGAAGCAGAACGACGAGCAGATTAGTCGTATTTGCCGGTGTCGTATTATTCAGCCCAAGATAAAATCTTTGCCCGCCGAGGCAGCCGGCGCTTCCGTTTACATTGCTGTTGAAGGTCGCATTTATGTCCGGCTCCGCGGCATTCTGGTCAACGCCGGATTGCTTATTAGCGAGTGCCTGATGGTAGTAGGTGTTGAAGAACTGATGATTCGCAAAATTCCCGTGAACCGTGGTTGCTCCGGCGGAACCGAGAACGGCCGAAGTCGGTGTGCATGTCAGCGGGTCGAACTGCGAACGCACTTGAATCGAAACATTGCTGTCCAGAAAGCCGCCCCAAATGCCTGCCGCGAAGTTGAATAAATTGAGCCGCTGCTGGCCAAGCGTGCCGCTGTTTCCGCCTTCTGATGCAACTGCCGTCGCATCGTTAAACCCTTCGCCTGCACCGTCGTTATTCACGATCGTAACGGTCGATGCGGACGGGATTAGCGATCCTGTTTCAGCATTGGCGATCATATCCTGGTAGAAAATATACTCCTGTTTACTCATTCCGTGGCGCTCGGCGAGTTTCTCCAGCGAGTTCGGCCGGTAAACGTCATTCGGCAGACGTTCTCCTGTTTCGAGATTGCGTTCAAAAAATAGATTAGCTTCACCGAGGCTGGCAACACAGGCGGAAACTGTTTCGCCGCCGGAATCCATCCGGCCCAGAAATAAATTCTGGAAACGGCCCTCTAGGTTAATCGAGAAGCCGCCGTCGGCGTCAAAAGTTTGCACCAGGCCATCAGACGAACGATTTGTGAGACGTTTCACGGTATCGGCCATTTCATGATCGCCGCGGTTTTTTACCTGTGCGGAAACACTTGAAAACTGGTTCCGGCTGTCTAAGGCCATAAGACACAATAGGGAGACAATTATTAGACCTGAGGCTTTTTTCATATACTTGATTTGAGGGATTAGATTAATTTGAAGGAATTTGAGGTTAAGATTTACTCGAATGCGTAAGGCCGAGCTTTTTTCAATTTATTAATTTCCGGTGGGAAATGAGGGTGGAGTTACCGTGAGTGATATCGAGAACTGACTGAGCTCGATGCAATAATATATCAGCAACGCAGCTTGTGCAAATAATTTTGTGAAATATACAAAGAGTTTAAACTCTAACGTAATGTTGCTTAGAATCGTGAATCTAAGATAATCTAAAACGTTGTGGAAACTTTCGGCATCAAACGCAGGGAAGTTTTTCACGAATAGGATAAAACCATGGACTTTGCAACAAAAGAGATATTCAAAAGGTACGCGAGTATTTTGGTCGGCAAGCCGATCTCGCCTGTTTTTCTGAACATTCTGGTGACGAGCGTTTGCGATATGCGGTGCACGCACTGTTTTTTCACGGAAGAGCTGGACGATCGGCCCCGCAAGAAATTGCAGATGAAAACCGACGAGATAGCTAGGATCTCGGAAACGTTGGGCGGAAACCTCGGCGTTTTGGTTCTCGCGGGTGGCGAGCCGTTCACTCGCAAGGACTTGCCAGAGATCGTTCGCGCGTTTTACGAGAACAATAAGCTCGATTCGGTTTATCTAATGTCGAACGGGCAGATCCACCAGCGAATCTTCCAGGATGTGACGCAGATAATGGAAGAGTGCCCGAATTTGAATGTCACGGTTGCACTGGGAATCGACGGAATGAAGACAGCGCATGAGAAGATACGGCGCAAAGAAGGAAGCTGGGATAAGGCCATTCACACCGCCCGCACCTTGCAGCAGATGAAGGCCGAACAATTTCCGCAGCTCGATATACAGACGTGTACGTGCGTAATGCGTTCGAACGAG
>JANMSP010000279.1:0-5053 GCA_031389475.1 Pyrinomonadaceae bacterium | reverse complement strand
TGTCCTAACTTTATGGCTCCGTCCTCGTTTCAAAAAAAGGCCGTCGTCTTTGTAATATTCTCCGGAACGATAACGCTGATACTGGTCGCTTTTCCGCTCGTCGAGGGCTGGCTGCAGGAATACATCCTGCCGCAATTCGATTTGCAGATGACCGGGGGCAAACTCGTGAATACCGACGGCTCCCAGCCCGGTATGATGGCGAGCACGACCGTTAGCCTGGTCGTGAACATATTTCACATTGCCAAAATCCTTTTGTGGATGGCACTGGTAATTTCGGTGGTCAGGTTTCTTATCTTCCTGATCTTTCAAACTGTCCTCAGAACATCGGGCCAAACCGAAATCTCATCTTTGCTGAAAACAGTCCTCTCGATTGTTGTCTACATCGTTTCATTTTTTATTATCTTTCAGTCGCAGTATCCGGACGTTCAGTTGGGCGCGCTGTTCAGCGGTTCGGCTATTCTCGGAATTGTCGTCGGACTCGCGCTGCAGGATACGCTGGGAAACCTATTTGCCGGCATTGCCCTTCAAGCGGATAAGCCGTTTCAGGTGGGCGATGTGGTCACTTTCTCGAATAAGGAAAGCGGTGTCGTCGAAAGCGTTTCATGGCGCGGTGTCAACATACGTACATTCCAAAACAAGCTTTTGGTAATGAGCAACGCGGTAATGGGAAAAGAGACGATCGAGGTCGCTCCGCGCGACAACCTGAATGCCCGTTTGGTTTTCTTTAGTACCGTGTACAACAAATCCCCGGCAAGGACGATCCAGCTCGTTCGCGAAGCTGTTCGCCAGACGGAAAACGTTTCGCAAAAACTGCGGCCAGTAGTACGAATCAAAAATTTCGGCGAAAGCGGCTTGGAATATGAAGTTAAATATTGGGCTGACGATTATACCAAGTATAACGATACCGATGCTCTCGTCCGGCAGCGTATCTGGTATGTATTTCACCGCGAAAGTATAGATTTCCCTTTACCGGCCAGAACAATTCACATCGGAGCTAAGGTTGAGGAGGTGACACCGGATGAATATTTGAGCACAACCGTCGAATGCCTTCACAGCATTCCGATCTTTGCGCCTCTTTCCGACGAGGAGCTCGAAAAACTCGCCCATGGCTCGACAAATCGAGTTTATGCGCCGGGAGAGGCCATTGTTCGCAAGGGGCAGGAGGGCAAATCGATGTTCGTGATTGTTCGCGGTGCGGTCGACGTCCAAATTCCGGTGGAAGGTATTGCGAAAACGATCAATCAGCTTAAAGACAATGATTTTTTTGGCGAAATGAGTTTACTAACGGGGCGGCCGCGATCAGCGACGGTTGTGGCATCTGAAGAAACCGAGGTGCTTCAAATCAAAAAAACAGCTCTTAAGCCTATCCTTGAAGAAAACCCCGAATTGGTCGAATCGATCGGCAAAATCGTCGATGAGCGCCGGGAACTGCTCAATCCGGCAGTGAATTCCAGTATCGAACCAACCGCAGAAACGGATCACGGAGTCTTAAAATCAATCAGAAACTTTTTTGGGTTAAAGTAATGAGTTAATGCGAAAGTTCAGAGTGGAAACTTCAGTTTGTTTCTTCGCCAACCCGGAAACAAATTGAATTATGCACTCTGAACTCTACTGAACATTCTTGTCGTAGATATCGTGAAGAACTTCCGTGATGGGTTTTCGGTTAGCAAACGGATCTTCCTTTTTGCTTTTTACACGCTTCTTCTCAGTTGGACGAGTTATAAGATTTGCTGAATCAGCAAACGGGCGGCCGTTCTCAAGTTGCACCTGTACAACTTCGTCGGTTATGCTTCGGCGTTCCGGCCTTTCAAAAGTTTGATCGGAATAGTCGATTTCAGTAATTTCTCCGCCGGCTGATCCATTCAGTTTCGGCATGTCGAGCTTGGTAGCTTTCAGACGACTTTGTTCCAACAGGGTTTTCCCTCTCAATTTGCGCGCACGTTCAAGAGCACGAACGGCGGCGGAGGTAAGCGGAGCATCTGCCGGGTCGCGCTCGATCTTTCGCAGGACCTTGACATAAGTCCTTAGTTCCGGCGACGGAAACGCATAGGTTAGTTCATCCGCGGCGTCATTTTCCACGACATGAGCCAGATTGCTGACAGCGGCGTGATGATCGCCTGCCTTGTTGTAAAGTGCTCCAAGCGTGAAATAGACAAGCGGCGGCGCACCGCTCATTCGGTGCAAAATGCCTTCGCCGCGGAGGATCGCGTCTTTGATCTCAAAACCGAACCACTTTCGCTCGTCATCGCGAAGAATTTCGTTTGCGGACAGATAAAATTCAAATATATCCCGCGTTTCGTTCCGCGAACCGGCGGAGAACATACGCATCAGAAAGAACGCGAAGATCCCAAAAAAGATGACTACAAAAAAAGGAAAATTCGCGACCAGAAGCATCGACGCAACGACACCAAAGGCCAAAAAATATTGGCCTTTCTCTTTTATCGATTCGGGAAACCGTTTCTCTATTTTATTATCGTTCACGTCCTGTGAATTTAACGTTTCCTAACCGATCGGGGTCTCAGCTGCCGGTGGATTTGATTTGCCAGTTTTCGCTTTGGCCTTCGGTCCAGCCTTTTTATGCTCTTCCGGACGTGTCGCGTCTTTCGCGTCAGATTCCTTCTTTAATCCGAATTCGGCCATCACATCCATCACCTTCGAAAAGATCAAGGACGGTGAATTAAAGATAAATGAGAAGGTTTCCCCAATCGTGATCGCTTCAAGCTGAACGAGCGCCGCGATCTTTTTTTCGAGCGGCATTTCCGTGAAGTCCTTTTTATATTTCTCGTCCTGATCTTCCGCGGCTGTTTCTTCCGCTGTTTTCTTTTCGTTTGTCATAATTAATATTTCTCCCACGCTTTCGATTCTTGCCTGGGACGCAAACCTTTCATTTTCTCTACGCCCATGGGATGAAAAATGTTCGTTTTCCGTTTGTGTAAGCGGTGAAAGATGTTCCGAGCCGGCAGTAACAATTACCAAATCGGTACGCAGTTCATCTTCGGTTTCACCGGTCTCAGTCAAATCGATTCCGAAACGCTTAGCCGCATCGATCAAATAAGTTCCTACCGCAACATAGCCTTCGCGGTCTTCCCGCTCAAATTTTAATAATACGTTCGACATTTATTGATTTCCCATTACTGATTTAACCCGCACACGCGGCTGAGCTCCGGACGCAGTCGTATGGACATCACTTTCCTTAAACTGGCATTCCGCGCAGACGCCCCACATACGGAGACTATGATGCGTCGGCCTGAACCCGAATTTGTCCGCCATTTCGTCCTGCAGAGATTCTATGTCCTGCGAAAAGAACTCGATCACCTTTCCGCACTCGGTGCAGATCATATGATCGTGATGATCGTGGTTGTAATGATGCTCGTAATAAGTCTTGTTGTCACCGAACCGAACTTCGCGGGCCAGCCCGGCTTCGGTCAGAAGTTTCAGCGTTCGGTAAACGGTTGTGTGACCAACGCTCGGGTCTTCCTTCTGGACAATCCAATAAAGGTCTTCGCTAGTCAGATGCTCTTCAGTTTTAAGGAAAATATCCAGGATCAGATCGCGCTGCCCGGTGCTTCGCAAGCCAGATTTCTGGATATGCTCAAGGAAGATTTCCTTCTCCTTTACGAATTCCTCTTTTTTCTTTGCCATAAGAGCCTTTTAGATATTTTATCACTCGGACTTTCTTTTAGCTATTGAAATTTCCTTTAGGATTGTGGCTATATCTTCCGCGTTGGCTCCGTTCAGTTCCGCAAGTGCGAGCGAGCGGGCAGCGAGTTCCAAGTATATTTCCTTTGCTCCCATTGATGCATTTTGCTCGATCGAGCCAAGATGCCGTCGAAACGCGGAAATGTCCGCTCTTGCAAAAGTACCTGTCAATGCCTCCTTCGTTGTCTGTATCTCAAGATTCGCGAGCGTGCTGCGCACGAGCGGAAGCAAAATTTTCGTTCCTCCTTCCACTTTGCAGGCCGCAAGCATTTCGAGCGCGACATCAAACAGCGCAACTACGTGCCCGGATGCAGTCACCGCCGAGGCATGATAAAGAGGCTTAAATCTGGTATCGATTACGAACGGCAGGCCGCCAAGCTTCCTGACGATCTCATCCGCCATTCTCACCGCGTCACCTTCGCCTTCGATGCAATAATAAGCACCGGCAAGGCTTTCGGCTCCGCGAACTGGATCGCTGACGGAGACCAAAGGATGAATCGATCCGGTTTTGCAGCCGATCGCTTTTAGTTTGCTTAGAATTGCCGAGGACAGTGAGCCGCTCGTATGAAAAACAAACGGGCATGATGTCAGAACATTGGTCAATTGGTCCGAGACCGTCTCTATGTCAGGGTCGGCTGTCGTGATGAATATGAGATCGGTCTTGAGATCTTCAGCTTCGGAAGAATCAATAAGTTTGGGCTTTTCGGGAATTTTGTCCGCAATTGCCGATATAGTCTGAGAATTGCGAAATATTAGATTCTCTACACGAAAGCCGCACCGCGAAAGTGCCAACGCCAGAGCGCCGCCCAGCCTTCCTATACCAATTATGGACACGCTTTGCATATCCGTAAAATATAGAACATAAAGACGGAATGGCAAACCCACGGATTGAGACTAAGCAGGTTCCAGGTTTTTATGCTTCGGCCATAACTGCTCCAGTGGGTTTATCGATCCATCCTTCGCCCAATGAATCGACATCGACGGCCGGAGTTTGCGTCGGCAAAGCAGGTAGCTCCTCCGACATATCGTTCAAAGCCTGAGCGACTATTTTTAATTCCAAAACGGAAAAATGGTTGATTTCATCTCCCTTCGTAAGACGTTCGGCTAAATTGTTCGCGGCCTCGACGACATCGCCATGCTTGGTCCGCGACGCTAATATATTTAATTGGGAAGTAACTTTGTCCGCTCTGTTGTGCAGGCTCTGCTGGTAATATTCCAGACCGTTGTCAATGGTACGACCCAATTTTTGCGGCAGTTGTTCCCAATCTTCCATCTTCGCCAGACTGAAAGAACACATACAGAATGGGCGGACGGCGAGCGTTTCGCGGACATTGACGCGGCAATCGAACTCCTC
>JANMSP010000273.1:0-4834 GCA_031389475.1 Pyrinomonadaceae bacterium | reverse complement strand
CCGCTCGTTCAGGGCGAATCGTTCGGAGCTTGGGGATTGACTGAATCGCAAGCCGGATCGGATGCTTCGGGAACGCGGACAAACGCGATCAGATCGAATGGCGGCTGGAAGGTGAACGGATCAAAAAACTTTATCACTCACGCGATCGCCTGCAATACTTTGGTTGCGGTGGCGGTCACCGACAAAGAGAAAGGGAATAAAGGCATTTCTGCCTTTATATTCGACAAATCAATGGAAGGCTTTCGCTCCGACAAAAAGGAAAACAAGCTCGGAATGCGTGCGTCAGAAACTGCTTCCGTCGTTTTCGAAGACTGCTACGTTCCCGACGAAAACCGCCTCGGCAACGAAGGTGAAGGCTTTTCGCAGGCGATGAAAATACTAGACGGCGGGCGAATTTCGATTGCTGCCCTGTCGGTTGGAATCGCTCAGGGAGCTTACGAAGCGGCGATCAAATATTCAAAAGAACGCAATCAATTCGGCCGTCCGATCTCCGATTTTCAGGCGATTCAGTTCAAATTAGCCGACATGGCGGTGCAGATCGAAGCCTCACGCCTTCTCACTTTACAGGCGGCGGCAATGAAGGACGCCGGACAAAGTGTTACGCAAAAATCGGCGATGGCAAAGCTTTTCGCATCCGAAACCGCGGTCAAAGTTGCCGAAGAATCCATCCAGATCCACGGCGGCTATGGATATACAAAAGACTACCCCGCGGAAAAATACTGGCGCGACTCAAAACTCTGCACCATCGGCGAAGGCACGAGCGAGATCCAGCGCGTCGTGATCGCAAAGAATTTGCTCAGAGCTTAATGCGTCTATTGCGTCAAAACCGGCGGCCGTGTCGGGCCGGCAATACTTCCGCCTTGAGCCCACGGAATTAGCTGGCGGTCGAGAAGCTTTCGGATCTCGCGCAGCGTTTTTCTGGAAGCATCCCCTGGAATTCTGTCGGACACCCCGACGGCTCGCCAGGGAATTGTTGTTTCGTCTCGATACAACCGAAACCTCAGGTGCGTCTCGACGCGATCAATCGCGGATTTCCCCGTCGGCTCTGTATAATACGCTTCACTGCCATAGCCCTTGCCGCTGTAATGTATGCGATAAACACCAATGACTGTAAATGAAATGGAGTTCATCGTATGCCATTGCCAGTCGGGATTAGGCGCAAGGCGGAGACTTTCGTATTCGCCAACCTGCAGATGTTGCGCGAAGTCTTGTGCCGGCAGCTTCTGGATCGTCTCGTTGATTTCCGCGATCGTCGGCGGCTTTTGACCGTCGTAGCTGTTTTCGCTGTAAAAATCTCGCCAGAATATAAATTTCCCGCCGACGATGTCGTAGTACGAGTAACCCTTAACGGTGACGAAGACACCCGGCTGTGCCGTTTTACGTTTAATCGTGAAATACATTGTCCAGACATATTTGCTATAAGTTTTGCTCCAGTCGCGCGAGCCCGACCCGTTTATTACCACCGACACAACGCCCGGGGTTGTCAGGCGAGCTTTCATTTGGGCCTGATTAGGTTGTGCTGCTGCCTCGGTTTGACCGAGCAAAAGCAACAGGAACGTGAACGCCGCAGCCAGAATTGCTGATTTTACTTTTTTCATGTTGTCTCCGTGCCGCCCCGCTTTGGGACGGGCTTCTAGTTGAGCAAAACAAATTCGCCCGATGTTACTGTCTTCGTTTGATTATTTGCAAGTTTTACCTCGACGCGGTTGCCGTTGATCGATGTCGCCTGTCCGTACTGCCAGGCCGAACCGCTGTCGGGTTTTATGATCATGAATTGCTTTTCGGTCGGCATCGTCTTGTCGCTTGATGTAGGAATCGGAATGATTTTTCCGATGTTGACCGCTGACGGCTTAAAATTGCCTTCCCACGCGACATATATGTTGGAGCCGGAGATGTTGTCGATCTTACCTTCCCACCAGTTGCCTGCTGTCCATTCGGCCAACACCGGATCGCCCTTTTTCGGCTTGTAATCGGCAGGAATCGTCACCTTGCCTTTTTTTGCCTCGATCAGGAAATCTGTTGAACCGGCGGCTTGTTTAAAGTCGGCGGCAGCGGTTGCCGGAACCTTTATTATTTTCTCACCCGCGACGTTTACCGATGTCGATCCCGTAACGACCCGTACCTTATACACACCGCCGTCGATTCCCATCAACTCGGAGCCGTTCCAATAGTTCCCCGACGCGGTTTTCGCTAAAACCATATCGCCCTGTTTAACATCGGGCACAGTTCCGGCAGCCGGAATTGTATATATATCGGCCGCATCGATAACCGTTGATTGTGATCTGTCTTCCCAACCTATCGTCATCTTGGCACCGTCTATTTTCTCCACCTTGCCTTCGTAATATGAACCTGCCGACCATTTCGCCACCACCGTATCGCCGACCTTGGGACTGGAACTCCCGGCAACACCGGCCGGGATCAAATTTGCTGTTCCGCACGCTGAAAGGAAAAAACTCAACGCGATCAATATAAGATTTATTTTCATTTGCTAGCTCCAAAATTAAAATGATTTGAAGGCAGGAAAATTTTGCCTTCGTTGGTGAATAGTTATATCTTTAAGCTGAAATCCAAGTCCTTTGGAATTTATTAGGTTTTTGTTTGGTCTGTGAAATGCCCGATAACATTAAGTATATTTACGAATTCGAAGAGTTTCGTCTTAATCCGGACGATCCGAGTTTATGGCGCGGCAACGAACTTGTGTCGATCTCGCCGAAAGCCCTTGAGGTGCTCGTGCTGCTCGTCCGGAAAAAAGGTGGAATAGTTTCACGCGAAGAGTTGATTGAAACGGTATGGAAGGACACTTTTGTTGAAGAAGGCAATATTAATTACACGATTTCACTCCTGCGCAAAATATTCCCAAATAAGGAATTGATCAAGACGGTTCCGCGACAAGGCTACCGGCTTAACGGTGAGGTTAGAGAGATCTTTAAAAACGTCGAATCGCCTAGGGAGATTCCGATTCTCCAACCAGAACCTGTTGCCGAAAATCGCCCGTATCGCTGGGTTTTGGCTCTGGCCTCGGCTGTACTTGCTCTGTCACTGGTCGGCTTCGCGTATGTTTCCCGCACAGATAGTTCCGCTAAAGCAACTGAGATACAACCCACCCATACTTCCGAGGCGATGCAGAGCTATCTTCGCGGAAAGATGATCCTTGATTCGAAATCGGTTGAAAATCGTGAAGAAAAGGCGACGGATGAATTTCAGCGGGCGGTAATGCTTGATCCCACATTGGCGATCGCATACGCAGGGCTTGCGGAGGGATTTGCCACGACGTCTGTGAGAATGCCGTATCCCAGAAGCCGTGACGTCGCGGCTAAGGCAAGAGCCGCCGCCGATAAAGCTCTGGCACTCGAACCGGACCTGGCCGAAGGTTACTCAGCTCGCGGCTGGATTAAGAAAAACATCGATTGGGATTGGGCCGGTGCCGAAAGCGATTTGAGGCGCTCGATAGAATTAAGCCCAAAAAATGCCGCTGCTCATCAGCGGTTGGCTCGGACGCTTTCGGTTCTCGGACGGCACGAGGAAGCTTTGGCTGAAGTTCAGATCGCATATGAACTCGATCCGATCTCGGAAATTATCATTGCCGCCCGCTTCCCGATCCTTGAGGCCCGCGGCGATTATGATATCGCCCTGCAGGAATCGGAATCATTTTTGCGGGAAAACAAGACGAGTATTCATGCCGCCCGGGCCTACGCAACATTTCTCTATCATAAGCGGAATTTTCGAGAAGTTATTTTACTCGGCGAAGATGTAGCGACGAAGAATGCCGGCAAAATACCGTTTGGATGGCTCTCTCTACTAGCCGCCTCATATCAAGAGGCCGGTGAAATCGAGCGATCGGCTGAATACCTGAAACAGCTTGAGACGCTGGCTCAGAAAGACACCAAAGCCCGGTATTCGCTTGCAATGAATTATGCAGAAACCAGCCGCCATGACGAAGCAATCCGTGCCCTGCAAGCCTGTCTGGAGCAGCGAGAAGAAAGAATGTCATGGATTAAAAACGAGCCCAGATTCGCTAGTTTACGCAAGACCGAAGAATTCTTAAAAATTTTGCACGAAATGAATATTCCCTAAAGCCTGTTTCACGTTGCATCTGTGAAACACCTCTGCTATCATTCTGCCCCTCCCAGCTAGTTTAAAATTAAGGAGATCATTTATGAGCACCAGCAGCGCCGCATTATCTAACCTTTTTAGCTCCGCATTAATTGCCGAGATCGAGCAGGAAGCTACATCTGCCCGGAAGTGTCTTGAACGCATTCCGCCTGAATTATTCAACTGGAAACCGCATGAAAAATCGATGAGTTTCGTGAGGCTCGCGTCACACGTAGCTGAGATGTTTGGCTGGACGCCATCGACGATGATGCAAACCGAACTCGATTTTTCAAAGATGGATTACACGCCGTTCGAACCTGCGACAACCGCCGATCTGGTCGAATTTCTTGACAAAAATGTGGCCGAAGCTGTTGACGCTCTCCGCAATTGTGACGATTCGGCCTTCGCTGAAAACTGGACGATGCGTAATGGTGAAAAGGTTTATTTTACTATGCCCAAAGCGGTCGTTATGCGCTCATTCGTGATGAATCATATCGTCCATCACCGCGGCCAGCTTTCCGTTTACCTGCGGATGAACGATATTCCGATTCCTCAAATTTACGGCCCGTCAGCTGATGAAGGTGAGATGTAAATTTTAATTTTAAGGAATATTGAAAATGGCGGGCAGGTAATCCTTCTCGTCATTTTTGCGTTTATAGTGAAAGATGCGAGAATAACGGTTTAATTACGCAGCAATGACGATTACAGAACTGGCCCAAAAATTATTGATCGGCGAAACCCG
>JANMSP010000240.1:0-2361 GCA_031389475.1 Pyrinomonadaceae bacterium | reverse complement strand
CAAGAAAAAACTGATGAATATTAAGATAGATGCGGAAATAAGATACCGGCCAAAAGGATAGGTGATAGTTACGACACCCGCAACAAAAATCGCAAAGCAGATGGGAAATAATGAAAGGATTACAGGCATCATCAATATGCTGCCGCCGCTACCGTCAGGATCAAGGTGGTGAGCCCAAATGGAAAACAAAGTTCCCGCTGCGATTGAGCAAACAAGAGTAATCGCTGATCCTCTTAAAGTTGTAATATCGTCAGTATCGAATTCGCTCATTCTTATCGTAGTTTTTGTGCTAATCCGCAAATGCTACGCTCAATTTC
This sequence comes from Pyrinomonadaceae bacterium, assembly GCA_031389475.1. GTDB lineage: Bacteria > Acidobacteriota > Blastocatellia > Pyrinomonadales > Pyrinomonadaceae > OLB17. Next base: position 2,044 of record JANMSP010000240.1, on the reverse strand, counting down.
TTCAGCGGCATCGATTTTTTCATATCAATATCATCAATGCCGTCGCGGTGAATGTACTTGTATAAAATATCACGCTGCTGCGGGATGAAGCCGGCTTCGCGGATTTGGTAGCGGAGGTCGCGTTCGTTAGCTTCGTTATTGGCGCCGGCGGCGGAGACGACGTTTTCTTCGATCATGATCGAGCCCATGTCGTCGGCACCGAAGCGTAGGCTGGTTTGGCCGAGTTTTAGGCCCTGGGTGAGCCATGACGCCTGGATGTGCTGGACATTATCTAAAAACAATCGCGAGACGGCGAGCATTTTTAGATAGTCGATGCCGGTCGGTTCTTCGGTGATCTTGCGGCCGAGAGCGGTGTTTTCGCGTTGGAATGTCCATGGGATAAAGGCGGTGAATCCGCCGGTTTCGTCCTGTACATCCCGAAGTCGCTGAAGATGTTTTACGCGGTGCGAGACATTATCGCCGATGCCGAACATCATCGTCGCCGTCGATTTCAGGCCTACTTTATGAACCGCCCGCATCACGTCGAGCCATTGCTGCGTATTGCATTTGGTCGAAACTCGCGCCCTCACTTCGTCATCCAAGATCTCACCGCCGCCGCCAGGCATCGAGTTTAACCCTGCGTTTTTGAGCCGCTGCATGATCATCACGTAATCCAGCTTCGAGATCAGCGAAATGTTGTGAATTTCGGGCGGCGAGAAGCAATGAAGCTGAAATTTTGGGTATTTAGCATGAAGCGTCGAAAGCAGCGTTTCATACCATTCAATATTAAATTCCGGGTGCAGCCCGCCCTGCATCAGCACACCGGTGCCGCCGAGAGCGATCGTTTCGTCGATCCGTTTTTCTATTTCTTCGATCGAATGAACGTAAGTATCCGGCTTTCCGGGCCGCCGGTAAAACGCGCAGAAGGTACAGACGACGTTGCAAACATTGGTGTAATTAATGTTGCGGTCGATAATGTAGGTAACCACATCTGTCGGGTTCTTCCGCATCCGAATCTCATGCGCGGCCAAACCGATGCGGACAAAATCGTGCGATTCCAAAAGCTCCGTGCAGTCGTCCGGCGTCAATCTTTCGCCGTTCAGAGCCTTATCTAAAATTGGCTGAATGTCGTTGCTCATCTGTTATTCCTACTGATAATCTTATCAAAAAGGGCGGTAACGCGACAGTTACGGAGCTTGCTCAAAAAGCGAAACTATGAAATCAGCTGCTAAACCTATAAAGCTCGAAACAATTCTCACTAAATCAGCGTCGGGCTGGTATTTTCTATACGTTTCATTCGAGATCGCCAACCGCTTCGAAACTGACGGCAAAACACGCCGCGTTGTTTGCACGCTTAACGGTAGTCACAAGTTTCAGTGTGCTCTGATGCCGAATAAAGGCCAATTCACTATCGCCGTTAATAAGCAGACCCGGGAAAAGTTGAATTTGGGCCAAGGAGATACCGTAACCGTTCAACTCGAACCCGACAAAAGCCAATACGGCATGCCGATGCCGGAGGACTTCTCGGAAGTTTTGAGTCAAGACCCGGAAGGCGACCGTTTGTTCCACGCTCTTACGAACGGAATGCAGCGGAGCCTAATCTATATGATCGCCAATCCGAAGAGCATCGACAAACGAATCCGCCTCGGCTTGATCGTCCTCCAACACCTGAAAGACAACGGCGGAAGTATCAATGCCGAGCAGCTTCAGGAAGACATTAAAAGACCGATATCTTAAATTATTAACCGTTGCCTGATACTTTTCGAATGAAATATTCGCGATTATAAATGGAGATATTTATATTCGGGAGGTTATCGAAATGGAAAGACGGGGACACGAGTTGGAATCCAACGATGTAGGTTTATTTGTGTTTGTGATCGTGGCAATTTGGCTGCTGCTTTTTCAGTCGGGGTTGGTTCAATAGCCGGTGAACAAAAGAGGTTTATTTTCTTTTATCAGATCGTGTTTAGCGGCGAGTTCGAAATAAAGTTCGAGGCCTTTTTGCATTGAATCGTCGGTAGCGTAGGAAATATTTTCAGATAGATATTCGAGCATTTCTTCGCTG
>JANMSP010000225.1:0-2304 GCA_031389475.1 Pyrinomonadaceae bacterium | reverse complement strand
ACAGGATCGCGCCCTCGCCCCGCACCGCCTCGGACACCAGCGCCTGCTGGCCGGTGGCGTCGGCTCCGCGCCACATCACGGTCGGGTGGAACTGGACGAACTCGACGTCGCGTAGCGACAGGCCGGCGCGCAGCGCGATCGCCATCCCGTCACCGGTGACCGCCGGCGGGTTCGACGTGGACGAAAAGATCTGGCCGAAACCTCCTGACGCCATCACGACCGCCCGGGCAGTGACCACGCCGACCGACACCAACTGCCCGGCCTCGTCGAGTTGACCGATCCGCACACCGGCCACTCGTCGTCGTCCGTCGACACTGGAGCCGAACACCAGGTCGAGCGCGAACGCACGGCTCAGCACGTCCACCCCCGCGCCGATGGCGGACTCGTCGAGCGTGCGCTGTACTTCCGCACCGGATTGGTCACCGCCGGCGTGGACGATCCGGTTATGGCTGTGGCCGCCCTCGCGGGTGAGCGCGATCTCACCACCGTGCGCCGCGCCCGGTTCGGGATCGAACGCCGCGCCCAGGCGCATCAGATAGCGGATCGACTTCGGCGCCTCGGCCACCAGGTCACGCACCACGGCCTCGTCGCAGAGCCCCGCTCCGGCCTCGAGCGTGTCACGAACATGGTTCTCGAGCGTGTCGGTCGGGTCAAGCACGCCGGCGAGGCCACCCTGCGCCCACTGCGTGGAACCCGCCGACAACACGTCCTTCGTGACGACCAGCACGCTGCGGACCGGCCGAGCGGCGAGCGCAGCCGACAGCCCGGCCGCTCCCGATCCGAGGACCACCACGTCGACGTCACGTTTCCAGGTCACCCCTGGCGCCGCGAGTTGCGATGGCAGTGTCATGTCGGGTTCATCCCGCGTTCCGGCGCACGTCAGTCGGCCGTCGACGACGGTGTGCCGATGGCGATCATCCGCTCGACCGACAGGCGTGCCCGGTCGGCGATGGCACGATCGATCAGGATCTCGTCGACGCCGTCGCGCAGCGAACGCAACAGCTTGGCCGGAGTGATCATCTTCATGTACTTGCACACTGCGGCACGGTTCACCGGCTGGAAGTCGACGGCCGGATTTGCCTTCTTGAGCTGATGGATCATGCCGGTCTCCGTGGCCACCAGCACCGTGCGAGCAGTGGTCTCGCGGGCGGCATCGATCATCCCGCCCGTCGAGAGGATCTTGGTCCGGGTCTCGGGCACGACGCCCGACGACACGAGGTAGAGCGCGCTCGTGGCACATCCGCACTCTGGATGCACGAACAGCTCCGCGTCAGGCTCCTCGGCGACTCTGGCCTTCAGGTCGGCGCCGTTGATGCCGGCATGCACATGGCACTCGCCCATCCAGATGTGCATGTTGTCGCGGCCGGTGAGACGTTGCACGTGGGCACCGAGAAACTGATCGGGGCAGAAGAGGATGTCGCGGTCGGCGGGGATGGACGCCACCACGTCGACCGCGTTCGACGAGGTGCAGCAGATGTCGGTCTCGGCCTTCACTGCGGCCGTGGTGTTGACGTAGCTGACAACTACCGCACCCGGGTGCTCGGCCTTCCAGGCCCGCAACTGGTCGGCAGTGATGGTGTCGGCCAGGCTGCACCCGGCACGCTCGTCGGGGATCAGCACCGTCTTGTCAGGGCTGAGGATCTTGGCGGTCTCGGCCATGAAGTGCACGCCGCAGAACACAATCGTGGATGCGTCGACCTGCGCCGCCACCCGCGACAGCGCCAGCGAATCGCCGACGTGATGGGCGATGTCTTGAATCTCGGGCAGCTGATAGTTGTGGGCAAGGATGACGGCATCGCGCTGGGTCGCGAGGGCGAGCACCTCGTCGGCCCACCCGGCAGGCGTCCCATCGGGCAGGTCGGTCACGGTCACGTGGTGCAGGCTATGCGCCACCGCAGCGCCGCACAGATTCAGCGGGTGGTGGCCGTGAACAGCTTGGAGATGTCGTGTGCCGCGGCAACCACCTGCGCCCCGAAGCGTGCGCCGGGGTGGCGGGTGAGCCGCTCGACCGGGCCGCTCACGCTGACCGCGCCCACAATCGCGCCGTCGCGATCGACCACGGCGGCGCTCACCGAGGCGACGCCCGGCTCGCGCTCTTCGACACTGTCCACCCACGACCCCACCTCGTCGGGCGAGGTGAGCGCGTGGCCCGCTGACCCGCGCTGCAGCGGCAGCAGGCTGCCTTCAGCGACGATCCAGCGAAGTCCGTGCGGCGACTGCAGCGACGCCACGCACCGCCGCTGGTCGCCCTCACGGACGTACAACTGCACGCTCTCACCCGACTCGTCACGCAGCCGGTGCAAC
>JANMSP010000214.1:0-15970 GCA_031389475.1 Pyrinomonadaceae bacterium | reverse complement strand
CGGCCGGTTCGGTCGTGCCGATTTTCCGCGAGCAGATCCAGAAGGGTGAGGCAATCACCGTCACGGATAAGGAAATGACGCGATACTTCATGACCATTCCCGAAGCGTCGCAACTGGTGCTTCAGGCCGGCGCTCTCGGTTCGGGCGGCGAGATTTTTATCCTGGATATGGGAAGCCCGATTAAAATACTCGATCTCGCCGAAGATATGATACGCCTTTCCGGCCTGACGCCTTACGAAGACATCGACATCATATTCACCGGCGTCCGCAGCGGCGAGAAGCTTTTTGAGGAACTGGAAATTACCGGTGAGAAACTCTTAAAAACTCATCATCCTAAAATTTTCATCGGCAAGATCGCCGCCTATTCAAAGGGTGAAGTGTCGCGAATACTAACCGAATTTCAGAGAGCGGTCGATAACCGCGATGACGATGAGATTCGCCGTATTTTCAATAATGTCGTGCCGGAAGCGAATATAGAAGAAAGACACATGCCGGTCCAGCAAGTGGCGGCCGCCGAAGACGACAAGATTTTCCCTCACGGGTCAAAGTTTGGAATGGCTGAAAGTAAGTGATCGTTAGTGTACGGTCTTGATCGCGTCAGGTTTGCAGCATGAGCGACATCATTAGATTTGGCGTCAGCATCGACGAAACCCTGCTCGGAAACTACGATAGGTTTATTGCCGACCGTGGATATGCAACGCGGTCAGAAGCACTGCGTGATTTGATCCGCGATGCGCTTATCCAGCAAAAGATCGAGGCCGGCTCGGACGCCGAAGCCCTCGGCAGTCTTACCCTTGTTTACGATCATCACTTCAGAAATCTTTTGGCGGAAATGGCCGAGATCCAGCACGATTACCACCAGCTTATCTTGTCCGTGATGCACCTCCACGTCAGCCATGACGACTGCATGGAAATTATTGCCCTGAGCGGCGAAGTTTCAGAGATCGTGGAGCTTTCAAATAGGCTTTTGAGCCTCAAGGGTGTAAAGAACGGAAAGCTTTTTCTTACCCTGCCTTCGTCGCATATAACAACAATTTAATTATTTTGAATCCGTGTCTGCCAGATTACCGAGTATCAGATTGCAGAGTGTTACTATTCTATAATAGGTGTTACTCGCAAAGTACTTTTTTGATAAAGGTATAACAAATGAAAATACGTTTTGCTTTCCGTTTCGTTGGATTACTATCGATTTTCCTGGCATTGTTTCTATTTTGCGGTCTCGATATAGCGGCGCAGGATACCCGAATTTTGTCGGGCACCGTCGTTACCCCTCAATTCGAGCTTGTCCCGAATATTACGATAGAAGTAGAAACATCGGGTAGAAAATTAACGGCTGTTACCGATGCTGAGGGAGCGTTTACGCTTTCACTACCCTCAGGCCCGATTTCCGTTAAAGTCTCCGGCAAGAATATTGTGCCGATCGATCTTAATTTTGCCGCCGCCGACCGGCTCGAAAATGTTCAGTGGAAAGTAACGTATATCATCCCGCCGATATCAGAAATCGTGACTATCGAAGATGACGTGCTTGAGCCGTCGATAGAGCGGCGAGACGATACTATTTATAAAAACTCGCTTTTCGCCCGCGACGATCAGCTTATCTTTACACTGAATGCGGGAATAAACGCCGGCCAGCATGAAGGCGGCGGAAAATCGCTGGAAATACGCCGCTTCGGATTCAATACTGATCACGGCGGCGTGAACGGCGGCCTGAAAATTCTGGTCGATAATTTTCAGCAGAACCAAGGCACGCAGGGACACGGGCAAGGTTATCTAGGGAATTTGAAATCGCTGTCGCCGGAATTGGTGCAGGACGTATCGATAATCAATGGCCCATTTTCGGCGGCTTACGGTGATTTTTCGGGGCTTGGCGTTGTGCAGATTCGATTAAAGGAATCACTGCCGCAGCAATTTACAGCCAGAATTCAAGGCGGATCGTTCAACACGTTTCGCGGATTTTTTGCATACAGCCCTGACCTCCAAAACGCCGACGCGTTTATCTCATACGAACCGAGCTACACCGACGGCCCGTTCGATAATCCGCTAGAATACCGCCGCGACAATTTTTCGGGTAATTACACCTACAAATTCAGCGACACTCAGGCCCTCGGCGTAAAGCTGAATCTAGGCCGGAATAATTTCTTCTCGTCCGGACAGATTCCGCTCGATGAGGTGAACGCCGGAAGGCTCGACCGCTTCGGTGCTATCGATCCGGAAAACGGCGGCAAGGTTCAGCTTGGAACGGCAGGGACCTATTACCGAAAGGAATGGAAATCGGGTGCGACGCTGAAAGCAGACGCATTTGTCAGCCGTTCGTTGTTCGATCTTTTTTCAAATTTCACATTTTTTTTCGCCGATCCGATCTACGGCGATGATATACAGCAGCACGACAGCCGGTTGCAGGAAGCGGGAAACGTGCAGTTTTTTAAGCCTTATGATTTCGGCGGCGTTCAGTCACTGCTGACTATCGGCGGTGGCGTGCATTTGAATCAAATCAATGTCGGGCTTCACCCAACGATCAACCGAAATCCGAACCGCAAATTCTTGGACGGAAACATAGATAACCCAAACGTGCTTTTTACCAGGGCGAACGCAAAGGTAAATAATTATTCGGGCTACGTTCAAAACAGCTTTGCATTTTTTGACGGACATCTGCGTGTCGATGCGGGCCTGCGTTTCGATTATTTTAAGTTCGATCTAAATGGATATGAGCTGAGCGGTGAGGAAGATGACGATCCTAATCCGTGTAATAGTAATTTTGTTGATCCAGTCACTCCGGCAAATCCGTGTGCGCTTATTCTCGACGGCGGTGACGGCTCAGGCAAATTCCAGCCAAAACTCGCAGTTGCCTATTCGCCGTTCGAAACTTTCCCGATGACATTTTACGCGAACTACGGCCGCGGAATTTCATCACAGGACGCCCGCGGCGTGGTCCGCAACCCGGACGCACCAAAAATTTCGACGACCGATTTTTATCAGGCCGGAACATCCTATAACGGCCATCGTTTTTCCCTTACGTTCAGCTCATTCTTGATCGACCGTTCGAACGAGCAGGTCTACATTCCCGACGATGGCAGCATAGAATTTGCCGGACGCTCACGTTCTTATGGCGTCGAGGTGAGAAACTCTATCCGCTTCAATCGATATTTCAGCTTTAACGGCGGGTTGACTCAGGTAATAAAAGCGTACTATCCCGGCGAATTTACCGAGGATAACCGGCGTGTGGTCATCGACAGCGCGCCGCGCACCGTCGCCAACGGCGGCCTTGTTCTCTCGGAACTACGCGGATTCAACGCATTCTTAAACTGGCGCCACATTTCCAGCTATCGCCTCGACGGGGACGACCGTTCAATAAAAGCCGCAGGTCACGACGTAGTCGATTTATCGCTTACCAAACGCCTCCGAAAATGGGTCGATCTCAATTTCTCGATCGACAACGTTCTCAACAAGAAATACTACGAAACGCAAAATTTCTTCGAATCGCGAATCCGGCCGGGCGAAGATTCACCAGTCGTCTCCCGCATCCACGCCACACCTGGCTATCCGTTCACGGTTAGTGCTGGTGTGACGTTTCGCTTCGGAGCGAAAAATTAAGGGCAGGAGCCTGGCCGTTAGGGAGGGCTTTAGCCTCAACCTAAAAGAAAGCCCTCCCTAACCGGTCAGACTTCTGCCAAAAATATCAATTTTAGTAGTTTATCGGTGTGAATCTGCGTCCATCTGTGGTTAAATTCCCTTACTATGCATCCACAGATTTTCAAAAACCGAATCTCCAGAAAGGCCGCGAGTTTTACCGAATCGGTGATTCGCGAAATGACGCGTGAGGCGGTGAAGTACGGCGCGGTGAATTTGGGGCAAGGGTTTCCGGATTTTGCCGCACCCGAGGACATCAAGCAAAAGGCTATGGAAGCGATTGCGGCCGACCATAATCAGTATGCGATAACGTGGGGGGTGAAGAGCTTTCGCGACGCGATTGCGGCGAAAACGAAATGGTTTCTAGGAATGGATATCGATCCGGAAACCGAGATAACGGTGACATGCGGTTCGACGGAAGGGATGATTGCTGCAATGATGGCGACTGTGGACGAAGGCGAAGAAGTCGTAGTTTTCGAGCCGTTTTATGAAAATTATGCTCCAGACGCGATTTTGTCGGATGCGAAACCGCGCCATGTTCCGCTTTATCGCACGGATAATGGTTTTGTTTTTGACCGCAACGAGCTGCGGGTGGCTTTTAGTGAAAAGACTAAAGCGATCATTGTTTGCAATCCGAATAATCCTACCGGGAAGGTTTTTACGCTTGGAGAATTAGAGTTTATTGCGGATCTTTGCAAAGAATTCGACGCCCTTTGTTTTACGGATGAGATCTACGAGCACATCATCTACAATTCAAAATCAGAGTTGACAACTGACAACCGGCAGCCGCCGACTGCCCACATCTGCATGGCGAATATCGACGGAATGCGTGAGCGGACAGTTGTCGTAAATTCGCTGTCGAAAACGTATTCGGTCACCGGCTGGCGCGTCGGGTACTGTATTGCTCCGCCGGATATTACTTCTGCGATCCGAAAGGTGCATGATTTTCTGACCGTCGGTGCTGCGAATCCATTGCAGCACGCCGGTGCTTATGCATTAAGTTTACCGCCCAGTTATTACGACGATCTTCAACACGACTATCAGAAAAAGCGCGATTTTATAGTTCCGGTTTTGCAGAACGCCGGATTCAAATGCGACGCTCCCGAAGGTGCGTATTATGTGATGTGCGACATCAGCAGTTTCGGCTTTTCGAACGATATCGAATTCACCAAACACCTTATCCGCGAGATCGGCGTCGCCGTCGTTCCGGGATCGTCTTTTTATCACGATAAGAGTTTGGGTTCACAGCTTGTAAGGTTTTGCTTTTGCAAAAAGGACGAAACGCTGGAAGCTGCGGCCGAAAATCTGCAAAAACTTCTACGCGGCTAGTCATTGTGGAGCTAATGCAACCTTTCTCTGCGGCCGCGCAACCTAAATATTATCTTCAACGTAGAAAAACCAGGACGATTCGTCTGATAATTTTTGAAAAAAAACGGAGGTAATATGTTTCGCAAATCATTAACTTTTATTTTGCTGGGCACGGCTGCAATGTCTGCTTCATATGCTCAAACACCGGAAACGAGGCCGGGAGCCGCATCGGGCTCCTTATTCAGCTTTTACGATACTAACAGCAGCTATCTTGGCGTTGAAACCGAAGAAGTTACGAAAGAGAATTTTGGCAAATACGGCCTTCGCGAAGTTCGCGGCGTGGCTATCGAAAAGGTCGTCGATGGTTCCCCAGCGCAATCCGCAGGGCTGCAAAATGGTGATGTAATTCTGAAATTTAACGACGATGAGATCACCAGTGTTCGTAAACTAACGCGGCTCATCAATGAAGTTTCGCCCGACCATCAGGCAAAATTGACCATTCTCCGCAACGGCGACTCGCGCGAGATTACCGCGACCATGGGCAAACGCCCGGCTCCTAAATTTGAAAACGGTTCATTTGCGATAACCGGTGTTCCGGGGGAATTTAACAAAATGGAGTTTCCGCCGATGCCTCCGATGGCGACGGTGCCGCGTGTACAGGCGATTCCATCAGCCCCGCGTGGCTTTGGTGACAGCTTCGTATTCCGGAGCGGAAGTTCCCGGCGAATCGGCGTCAGCACGACTTCACTTACGAAACAGCTTCGTGAACATTTTGGCGTCACCGGCGGCATTATGATCAACAATGTGCGCGAAAATTCGCCGGCCGCGAAAGCGGGATTACGGGCCGGGGATATTATCGTGGAAGTCGGCGGCAAGCAAGTCGCCAACGATTTCGATCTTATGCGCGGGATCGGCGAAAAGAAACAAGGCGACGTGTCGCTGACCATTGTCCGCGACCGCAACCGTCAGACAATTAGCGTTACGCCGGAGGAGAGCAAAGAAGAATTCAATAACCTTTTCGAAGGCTTCGACGCGCCTGCCGTCCCAGGAAGGATAAGAATGGCTCCATGGTAAAAGAATTTGAACCACGGAACAAGATGAACAAGGAAGAACAAAGCGAACTAGAAACAGTTACATAAAAAACCGAAAAAGGCTGAAGTCGAATATTATCGATTCCTGCCTTTTTATCTTTTACTTTTAACTTTTTAGTTTGCTGCCTGTTTCCGTATCACATCCTTAGCCAGTTCATTCGCCTCATTGCTGTAATCGCGGGCGCGTTCGGTTATTTTTTGGTAATTCTCACTGCGCTCCTTAAATTCAAGCTTTACCTTTTCTCGAAGTTTGTCATTTTTCGGATCGTAATTATCGCGAAGCGACCGTGCCGCTTGCCGGTAGTTTTCGAAGGCCTCGCGGTGTTTCTTTAACGCTTCTTCCTTCAATCGCAAGTATTCCTTGTAATCCGGGTTGATCTCCATGTCCTGTGCCTGCTGGAGCTTTTCGATCGCTTTTTCGCCGTAATCCGCACCGTCGTTGATAATATAAACAACATCGTCCGCGATCTTTTTGACAGCAGGGGCATCGTCCGCAGCCATTGCCGTTTTCAGCTCCTCACGTTTTTTCTCATTGTCTTTGTAAAGGACTTTTATCTTCGTCAGGTCCTTATTAGCTTCAACCACTAGCTTTGCTGCTTCCGCCGTCTCATCGGCCGGACCGAGGAGACTTCCCGCTCCGCCGGAACTCTTACACGACGCGCAAAATGAGACGGCTATTATTATAATGAAGGCCTTATTTCTGTATTTGCTTTTGCGTTTCATTTCTATAAAACATCTTAACTAATTAATCGAAAATTATCATTACTTTTTCGCCGCCAGATAAAACCGTCGAGAACATAGTGCGTCAATTGCGGCACTGCCAGCAATGGAACGAAATACATTTTCAGATTTTGCCAGTCCCAATCGCCGCCGAAAAGCCATTGCTTTTCATGCCAAACGCCGCGGTTCCAGAAAAGCTCTTCGATATAGGCCAACGCCCAAAGTGTCGCCAGAAAAACAAACCAATTACTCGAAAGCGAACGGTAAATTGCCCCGGTAGAATCTCGGCGGGCTTTCGCGTAAAAGTATATGAGCGCGAAATACGGAACACCGTGAATTATTACGTTCGTAACCGTAAAAGCGTAATCAGAATTAAATAAAACAATTCCCGCGTACCAGCAAATTGCTGTCGTTATAACAACGATGTCTTTGCCGATATTCAGAAAACCCGCAGTTTTATAAAGGTAAACTGATTTACCAAAATAAGCCGCGAGAGCCCCAACGTAAACCGGAAATAAAACAGTTTCGACAATCGAAGGCAGAAGGAAAAAATCGTTCGGCATAAACCAATCGAAATTCCTCGGCAGGCTCGTCATCCAGAAAGCAAGCGGATAAACTGTCGCTAAATAGATCGCGGCCGTATCTATCCACCACGTCCAATCACTCGTTTCATTCAATTTTCGCCGGTACAATACAACCCAGCCATACTGCTGCCGCACAAAATGAAAAACCGCGACAATCGCCAAAGCATTCCAAAATACAAGCTCGCCCTCAGAATAAAGAGCAACACCAACCGCATACCCAAAAACCGGCACGAGCAGATAAAGCCAAAATCGCCGCTTCAATTCTTCCTTATCAAAATAAACCCGAAAACTCGTGGACCAAACATGAGCAACATCGATCAGTAATACTGCCGAAATCCAAGTCCAATCGGGTGAATCTTCGTTGAGAATTCCAAGCTTCCAGCCGACGGCTAAAAGCAGCAAGGAAACAATTGCGCTCCCTAAAAAGACCGTGAGATCGATTTCTTGAGAGAAGAGCCACAGTTCATCTGGCTTTTCATTTCGGATTTCGGTTTCTGCCTGCATTTATGACTCTTTCGCAGACGCTCGATATTGACGCCATAGGCTCATGAAAAGTTCAAAGCCTTTGAGATCGTCTCCATCAGTAATATTTTTTGGCCAAGCAGTCATGAAGAATTCATAGACGTCATCGGAGAATTGGCACACGACCTTTCGCCAGACTTCTTCACTCATCCCAATATTTCTATTGTCTTTAAACTTATGAACGACTTTGTCCTCTTTGTGTTCTATCGTCTAGTCGATTCCAATGTCGCATCCACCTAAGTACAGTCCGTCCGGTTCTCCTACAACCAACCACATCGTATGCCCACAATGAGGAATAAGTGGTCGATCCGAATCCACCGCATGATTTTGTTTGACTGTCCGTAATAGATTGAACGCTGCAGTACTTACGGTCCAGTCTGTATCAATGCCATCCGAGAGAATAGTGTCTCCAATCTTAAGGTAAACACCGCCGTGCAGACAGCAGTCTTCGAATGGATCACTTTCTTCGAGCCAGTGAAGATTCGTTGCTCTTAATTCAACATCGCTCATGTAATCAACTCACAACTTCATCGGCAGCACGCAATCCATGATAAAACGCTTCTTCAAATAACGCGATTCCGCTCAAATCAGTATGGGCAAAATGAATATTCCGATAAGGCTGCATTGCCTTTTCGCGGATGCCGCTCCAGATAAAGTTTGGCCGGGGCGAGATCATCGCGTGGCCCCAGCGCATTATATCTATTCTTTCGCAGAGTTCGTAAATTTCGGGGTGCGCGCGGGCGATGTCGGTCAGGCAGACATCGGCGAGGTCTTTCCATTCGTAGTTGAAAAGCTTTGTCCGGCCATTTTCCTCGGCGCACATCGGGTAATAATAGGTCCAGATCGTCGGGCCGTAATCGATACCTTTTTGGTGCGTCGCGTTTACATAGCCGAGTGAAGGGCTTTCGTAAAGTACATTATCCCACGCGAGCGGAAAATCCTTGACGAAACGCGGCTTGGGTCTATCCTTCAGAAATAGGTTCGCGACAAACCAGGCGTTATGCTGAAATTCGCTTGCGGCAAACGGCGGCGTTTCGTTGAATCCACGGATGAGATACGGCGCAGTAAACATCGGCGAGGCAAAAATCACTTTCTCGCAATGAAATCCTTTAACTTCATTGCCGTTCAGGCAAATCACATCGACGCCATTCGCATTTGGAACCACGGAAACGGCAGCATGTGATTTTCTTATATTGGCTTTAACCTTCTCCGCCAAGTGATTGACAAATCGGCCGTTGCCTTCGGGAAATGTTATAAAAGCCTGCGATTCCTCGCCGGATTTCCGTACCCGTGAGCAAAAGTAAAAAAGTCCGGCCCAAGCCGAAGTCTGATCGAGCTTTAGCCCATAATCATCGCGGCAGGCATAGTCGCAGTACCAGAGCAGCCTTTCGGACGTAAAGCCTCTCTGCCGCATCCATTCGGCGAATGTGATTTTGTCGAGATCAGTTGCTTCCGCCTCAGACGAGCAATTTGCCAAAGGCACGACAAAAGCCCGCCTGCCTGAACTGTCACGCCAATTTACCCAATAATCAACCTGCTCTTGAAATTCGGCATATTGACGTTTTTCTTCTTCGCTCGATCCGACACTCAGATACAAACCATCGTACCAGCGGCCCTTGTAAAAAACACGTTCTTCTGGCTCGCGGCACAGGTACTGTTCTTTGATCAGCAAGTCGCCGCTTCCCTGAATACGTCCGTCGGTGAGTTCCATCTCGTCGAGGAGCTCGATAAGTTCAACATTTTCCTGAAACGGAACCGGCAAATAGTGCGCTCCCCACGGATACGAAACCGGATTTCCAGTGCCGCTTTGCGAAGTGCCGCCGATTTCCCTCTCCAATTCCAGAATCACGAAATCGCTGAAGTCTTCACTTGCGAACTTCCAACCAGCAGATAAACCCGCAATACCGCCGCCAATTATCACAACTTTTACTGTTTCCCAATTACCGGCCGGAACTTCGAAACCGCGGTTTTCGCGTAGGATGTGACCGAGGCTAACATCTGCGCCAACGATCTCGCCTACGGGGAATTTTGGCGCTGTATTTTGTTTGCATGCCGCTAATGCTAACGGTGCACCGAGGAATGAGGTAAGTATTTCTCTTCGAGTCAGATACATCAGAAATTGTTATTCAAACCGCCGCCACTCTAATTCGTAGTAACGCACCAACGCTTGGTTATCCAGACGATTTATCTCAATCTCTCCTGCGGGTAAAGAGGTATCAGACGGAAAATCGAACATTGATACGAATGACTTATCATTTAAGAATTTTAGCTCGATCCCGGCTGGTGGTTTCGATGGTGCTTCGAAAGGCTGTAATTTTGCGAGAGCGTAACCCCAGACACCGAAACTCGGCACCGTCGCTTGAAAAGGTTTGACTGTAAAGCCAGCCGTTTCGAGGGTCTTAATAATGCACCAATAAGAATTTCGGGCGATCAGCGGCGATGTGCATTGGATGACGATCGCCGCGTCAGGTTTGAGTTTAGTTTTAAGGAGATTATAAAAGCGCGTAGTATAAAGTTTTCCGAGGGCGAAATTATTCGGATCAGGAAAATCGACGATTGCAACGTCGAACGGTTCAAGTTCCGTATTGTCGAGCCAAACGAATGCATCGGCGTTGGTTACCGTAACGCGCGGATCGTCGTAAGCATTTCTATTCAATTCGGCTAGGGCCGGAAGAGCCTTGGAAAGTCCCGTCATGCCCGGATCGAGATCAACGAGCATTACATTTTCGACCGATTTATACTTTAGAATTTCACGCAGGGCAAGGCCGTCGCCGCCGCCGAGAACCAGCACGCGTTTCGGGTTTTCGCCGTATGCCGCGAACGCCGGATGAACTAGCGCTTCGTGGTAACGGTATTCGTCAAACGAATTAAACTGCAAATTGCCGTTTAGAAAAAGCGCGTAGCCGGTTTTGCCTTTGGTGACGACTATTCGCTGGTAAGCCGAGCTTTTCGCATAGATTATATTGTCCATGAAAAGGCCGTCTTCGGCGAGAGTGGTGAGCGAATCTGCTTTTATAAAAGCAATCAGCAGAAGCACAATCACCGCAAAGCCTTTGATCCGAAGAATCGTCAGATTTCGTTTTATCAGGGGTTCGAGCAGCCATGTAGCCCACAATGCAACGCCCGCGTTCAGCATCCCGAAGAGTAGCGACGTACGGTTTAGGCCTAACTTTGGAACCAGAAAAAGCGGAAACAGCAGGGATGCGGCAAGAGCTCCGATATAATCGAGAGCAAGCACTTTCGAAACGAGGTCCTTAAAGTCTAGTTCGTCTTTAAGAATCCGCATAAGCAGCGGAATCTCGAGGCCGACGAGCATGCCTATTAAGAAAATCATGCCGTATAGCACAATGCCGAAATAAGAAATATTTGCGAATGTGAGAAAAAGTAGCGGTGCGGAAAACCCGCCTAGGACGGCGACCGCGAGTTCGATATCGACGAATTTTTCGGCGACATGCTTATCGATGAACCGCGAAGCCCACGAACCGATGCCCATCGCGAAAAGATATATACCGATTACCAGCGAGAATTGCGTTACGGAATCGCCGAGAACATAGCTCGATAGTGTTGCGGCAAGCAGTTCATAGATGAGGCCACAGGTCGCGATTATTATAACATTGAGAAATAAAAGAGGTGTACGTTTCATCGTAAAGGATATAGGCGAAAGGATAAAGGAAGTAAAAGGCAAATTCTTACCTTTATCCTTTCGCCTTTACCCTTCTCGGTTATCCGTGGATTGCGGCAGCGATGATTATCGCGAGGCCTATCATGATGGACCCGATCACAATGCCGAGGGCAGTGTTCTGATCTTCCTCGATCTCCTTGTGAATACTGAATAACTTACTGAGAATTCCGTAAGCGATAGCAAAAAAAACTATGCCGATTGAAACGAAAACCAGCGTCGTCACCAATGTCGGCAACAATTCATCGAGCTTTACGACGAGACCTAAAACATTCGGAATTATCATCTATTTTCCTCCACGAAAACCGGTATAAATAAAGGGAACGCCAAGCCGCGAACGGCTGCCGGAATTAGCGAGTTCCCAGCCGAACCAAGCGGACGCCGCGTAGGTCAGCAAAATTCCCATTGCGAATACAAGGTATATTATTTTAAACATAATTCTTATTAGAACGCAGGCATCCTTGCCTGCAATGAGCGTTGCTTCGACGCGAACAAAATTTTAGCAGCCCAATAGATTGCGGCAATGTCATGCGTTCGAGGACTCCGCGTTGCGGACAAGGTGTCCGCGTTCCACCGCTACTCCGAGTCATCTGACGAACTTGTCGTAAACATACTGTCTTTCCATTTCCGCGATTCGAACGAAATTTTTCTAAATAAACCAAGAATAGGAACGATCGCCAAAACAAATAGCGCACACAGGAAATTTACCCCGCGGATCACATTTTGTTCGACCTTCACCGAAATTGGCAAAGGCTGTTTGATATTATCCAATGAGCCCTCGACACGAAGTGTATATTTTCCGGCCGGCAGCGAAGACATTGTAGCGTCGTTTGCCGGTGAACCCTCGCTCCAAGTCTCGCCGTCTTCGACACCCTGATAGAACGAAACCGGAATATTTACGGATTCGATCTCCTGACTCTGTTCGTTAATTAAATCAACATCCAGATCGGCACCCGAATTATTTACCGCCGCAGACGCCGTAATTTTTACATTACGGCCGCCTTTCAATTCAAAGGGCTTGCTGAATAAAACCTGAGGCGTGGCCGGGCTTGCCGCCGGTTCAAGCATGAGCGTTTCCGAAAGTACCGTGCTGCTCATTCCGGTAAGCGGAATCATAAACACCGCGACAGCGAACAACAGGGCGAGCGGAAGAAATCCCCAGGTATAATAAAACTGTCCGGTGAACGGCTGATTCGGCGCCACGTTCCAAGGTTTCGGCAGTTCGGAAACGCCAAAGGCTTTTTCGATCTCGGCATTTTTCATGTAAACGCCAGCCGACCAAGTCATTTCATTATTCGTTACTTCCTGCGAAAGCATCATGGGAGCCGCGACGTAATCGATTGCCCGCACAGTTTCGCCCTGCTCAACACGCCAATAAAACTCACCTTTAACATATTCAACGACCGCTGGTGAATCTTGAAATATCTTATATGTTTTACCATTGTAAACGACCGCCGCCGGTACGGAAGTGATCGATATACTGGTTCCGCTAGCCTGAACTTCCGCCGGATTTACCGGCTCGACAAAATTCCAATGATTGTCCGAATGGACTAGCCAGCGGAAACCGATCATCGGATTGTAGAGCAAGTATTCGTGCCAGTAATAATGCAGCCCGTCAATGTAAACGCTTCGCACGACGGCCCCGATTATCTTGAACTTTACATCTCCGGGAAAAGTGCCTTCAGCCCCTACCTGTAAAACAAGATTTTGATCGGCCTGAGACGGCGTTAAAGCCTTTAAGAATGAGAGATTACCCTGGTTAACATCCAGCAAGGAATTGCAGTTCGGGCAAGTTACACGTTCCGCTTTGTCAGGAGCGATGAGCGCCAGCGGGCCGCCGCAGTTCGGGCAGCCCATGGCAGCGGTCGTCACGCGTCTTGCCTCTCTTTGTACGGGCCGGGCATCGCCGAGGCCGATCTGTTCGAGCGTTACTTGTGTGCCGACAAAAACCCACGGCGGAGACATGCTGTAATCGATCGTTCCGAAAGCATTGTCTCGGCCGGAAAGATCAGCGTAATCGCTTCGCTCGCCGGGTATCAATTTATATGGAATTTCTCCATCGGCAGCAACAGATGTGGCGGTGCCTTTTTCAGTAACTATTAACGCCGCCGGTGCGGGAATTTCCTGCACTATCTGGCCGATCTGCAACTGGTCGAACGGCGGCAGCACACGGCCTTCGGCCAGCGGCTGGAAAAACGTAAGATAGAATTTCCCTTGAGCCTCGGCCAGCCAGCCGACCCAGCCATTCGAAAAGGTCGCGTACCACTCATCCCAAAATCCGCCCGTTTCCGGACTTAACTGAGAGCGTCCGGTGAGCTCGAAACCGTTTCCGTTGTAATTTCCTTTCAGTCCTAGCTTAAGCGGCGATTCGGATTCGGCGATGTCGGCAACCTTACCAAGATCGGTAAGCTGGCGGTCGTTCCTGGCAATCGCCGAACGACAAAACGGGCAAACAAGTACGACAGTCGAACCGGCTTTAAATTCGACCGGCCCGGCACAGTTCGGACAATTCGCCTGAAGAACGCTCAAGCTTCACCTCCCGCCGCCTGTAATTTCAGATCTGAAATCTCAGATTTGAAATTTCCACGTTCTAGCTTCGTAACCTTCACGTCTTCCGCCCCAATAGATTCTTTGAGATTCAATTCCCATCCCCACTCCGGCCGTGTCCGGCAGCAATAGAGGTTAAATGTCGCAGTCTGATGTTCAGGGTAGGTGTGGCAGGCAAGGTGCGATTCGGTTAGGGCGACGAGGCCGGTAACGCCGCCTTCGCCTTCGAATTTATGCCAGACGGCGTCAATCGTCTTTAGGCCGAGATCATCGACGATCCGAGCGAAAACGCCGCGCAGGATTTCCTCGTCGCGTAATTTGTCCTGATCACAGCCTGCGGCCTCGATCAGCCATTCCGTTCCTACAATCATTCTTTTTAACCTAAGAAACTTACGACGAAATCTTCATTAATGTTTAGAACTTCTATCCGTGGCGGTATAATGAGTTTTATAGACTTATGCTGAACAAAACTATAACCAAATTTTTCGTATTTGTCATATTTGCGGCGTTCGTTTCATCATGCAGCAGCAAGGCGAATGGCTGGGGTGAACCGCCGCCTTTCGACCGAGCGGCAACGAGCTATGGCGAACCGACAATAGTCGGAAGAATCGAATCCGCCGAGATAAAGGAGAGCAGCGGCATCACTGTTTCAAAATGCCAGACCGATATTATCTGGACACACAATGATTCCGGCGACGGAGCGTTTATTTATGCGCTGAATTCAAAGGGAAAACACCTCGGCACCTGGCAGGTTCAGAACGCCCGCAATTTCGATTGGGAGGACGTTGCAAGCGCGAAGGACAGTTTTGGAAAATGTTATATATATATCGGCGAAATAGGCAATACGAAAGACAACGAGCGTGAGGAGCATAAAATTTACCGCGTCGCGGAACCGGCCGTCGCGGCTTCCGATTCGAATTTCACGAGTAAGAACGCTCCGCAAACAGCCGCCGCTGAATTCCTAACATTCAATTACCCAGACTCAAGACAGGACGCCGAAACACTGTTGGTTCATCCGCTAACAGGCGATATCTATGTTCTTACAAAACAAAGGGAAAAGCCTTCCGGCGTCTATAAACTCAAGCCCGTTTTCAATGAGTCTTTAACTGTAAAAGCGGAGAAAATCTCCGACATCACGGTTCCCGCCGTCCCGAACGGCTTACTAACTGGCGGCGAGATATCGCCCGACGGCAAGCGTGTTATTCTCTGTGATTATTTCGCGGGATATGAACTGGTCTTGCCGAATGAAATAGCCAACTTCGACGACATCTGGAAACAAAAGCCGTCCGCTATCGAACTCGGTGACCGCAAACAAGGCGAAGCAATCGGCTACTCTGCCGACGGCCTATCGATATTCGCAACGAGCGAGGGCAAAAATCAACCGATCATCGAAGTAAAGCGGCGAAAACAGTTGTAGTGCGCAATTTGGAGTTCCAATTTTAGCTAGCCAAGAAGCCATCTAAATTTGGAACTCCAAACTTCCGAACATAAATTACTGCGTAATCGTGAACTTACCCTTATTTTCGATAACCTGTCCGCCGACGCGGTCTTTGGTTACGACCTTGATCTCATATTCTCCGAGAGGCATTGCGGTTGTCGGCAGCAGGCGTGCAAGCGTTAAACGCTGGCCGGAATCGCTCAAGCCGCTCCAATCCTCAGATTGCCGCAAGACTTCCTTCCCGCCCTTCGATAATACGTATTCCACGTCAACGGCCGGCCGCAGAGTAGTTTGATCGATGCCCGCATTATAAACTTGAAGATAAACGCCTACGTCTTGGCCCTGCTGGTAATTCCGAATCTTGCCGGTAATTACCAGCAGGGCCAAGACGTAGGCGTTTATCTTCAAGTTTATAATGCGGGCATCGATCAAACTACTCTGCGGCCGGCCGTTG
>JANMSP010000206.1:0-21404 GCA_031389475.1 Pyrinomonadaceae bacterium | reverse complement strand
CGACGAAGCGACGTTCAAACGCTATGTTCCGGACCTGTTAAAAGACAAGGGTCACGTTTTGATCTCGCGGTTTTACCTTATTCCGATTGCACTTTCCGCGGTAATTTTATTCTTTATCGGCGGTTGGCCATTGATTGTCTGGGGCGTTTTTGCCCGTGTCGTGTTCGGCTGGCACACGACGTGGTTCGTGAATTCTCTATCGCATCTTTACGGATCGCGTCCGCACGAAACCGACGACCTTTCGACGAATAACTGGTTTGTCGCGGTCCTGACCTTCGGCGAAGGCTGGCATAACAACCATCACATGTCGCCGACCTCCGCACGGCACGGATTGAAATGGTATCAGTTCGATATGAACTGGATCGCGATTCGCATTTTAGAAAAACTCGGCTGGGCGACGGATATTCGCGTTTTCGAGCCTGAGAAAGCGTCCGCCGGATTGAAACAAGCGGCGTAACGTATTAAGATTCCCAAAAACGGAGGGCGAGCGATGACCGACCCGCAAAATTACAACGAATTTTGGGATTTTTACGTACAGGAACACAGCCTGCCGATGACGCGCGGCCTGCATTTCGCGGGCACATCGCTCGGCATTATTCTGCTGTTATTTTTCATTGCCCGCGGCCAGTGGTATTTCTTTCCGGTATTTTTTGCGGTCGGTTATGCCTTTGCGTGGTTTGCCCATTTCGTTGTCGAAAAGAATAAGCCCGCCAGCTTCAAATATCCGTTTTGGTCATTTATTAGCGACTTTAAAATGATGTGGTATATGCTAACCGGTCGCATGGCTGGCGAAGTTCATAGAGTTACATCAAACATTGAATCTCGGAATTACGAAGACAAAGAGAAAGTTCCGAGTATATCTGCGTAAATCTGTGGCTAGGTTTTCTGAAAGGTTTCGGAAATTAGCTCAAGCGAACGTTTGTATCTGTAAGAGATATTAAAATGCCCGTCGTCAAATTCCTCGTGAATGTGCGGGACATCAAAATCGTGCAGCTTTTTAGATAAAATTTTCGCCCCCACGTCTAATCCAAATTCGTCCCTGGTTCCGGCGTCGATAAACAGCAGATCCAAAGATTTCAGATTTTCCACATGTTTTTCCACAATCCTTACCGGATCATGTTCAAGCCATTTTGCCCAGATATCCTGACGTATCTCGCCGCTTTGCAGATCGAACGGCAAATCGAAATCGGTGCCGTTCGGCGAATAACAGGCGCTCATTCCAATAGTGTTCAGAGCGGAATGATCGTCCTTGCCTTGTTTTTCCCGTGACCAAAATTCTCTCATAAACGCTTCCGGATCGCCTTTGATGATGCGAAAAGCTTTTGCGAAATCCGTCGGGTAGCAATATTCGAAATAGGCGTCGCCGCTGATCGAGGAGACCAATCCAAAGATCTCCGCGTGCCGCATGCCCGTTATAAGTGCGCCGTAGCCGCCGGATGATTTTCCCATCACGGCACGCGCTCCCTTATCCGGAACCGTCCGAAAATTTTCATCTACGAAAGTCACTATTTCCTGTGTCAGATAATCTTCGTAATTTCCGGTCGCGGTCGAATTTATATACTGCGAGCCGCCGTAATATGTAAAACAATCCGGCATCACGGCGACCATCGGTTTTATCGTGCCCGACGCGATTAGCCTATCCATTCTCTGCGCTAGATTCGGCGTAAAGGCGTTGTCGTTGAGCAGCATTTTGCCGCGTCCGGTAAAGCCGGTGAGGCAATAAACAGCCGGATAGTTTTCGCCGGATTCTTCGTAACCCGGCGGCAGGTAAACGCAAAGATCGCGAATATATTTGTCGCCAAGCGGATTTTCTTTTAATACATTGCTTTCGTGCGGCAAAATTCGAATGGTTCCTTGCGCTTGCTCTTGTTGAATCATATAGTCAAGTTTAGAGCGAAACAGGTTCAAACACGAGTGGTAGCGAGTGTGTTCTCACTGTACACGCGGGTGACACACTCCATACCGGTCGTGTTTCTGCCCTGATCAATATGGCTGGTGAATTGGTAAATGTAGATCCGAACGCCCTGACCTCGACCATCGAATTTTTGACGGCGATGGTTACACCTACGCTGCTTATATCGGCGACCGGTTCGCTAGTGCTTTCGACATCCACTCGGCTTGGGCGCGTCGTTGACCGGGTGCGGCAATTGGAGGTGAGGCTTGGTGAGCTGATCTATGTCGAAGACAAATCGGAAGTGCCGTTGTACGAAACCCGTGTGGAGGTAATCGTCGATCTGCTGGACAAGGTGACCAGCCGTTCACGAATTCTGCAAAGGGCGATGGCGGCGTTTTATTATGGCCTCGGATTATTTATCCTGACCAGCGTTACCATTGCTATTGCCGGATTATTTAATATTTACCGATGGCTTCCGATTCCAGTTGGAGTTGTGGGAATATTGTTTCTGCTGTACGGTGCGATCTTAATGATTCGGGAAACGTGGATGGCGACGGCAACAATTAACGCCGAAATGGATTTCACCTGGAAACTTGCCCGCGAGGTAGCTCCGAAAGAGATAGCGAATAAATATTCGGAAAAAGGAAAACTTAAAGGCATGAGCACGGCCAAGATAAAGGCAACGAATGGACCCAAAGTATCTAACACTCTTGGCGGCGAATGAACTTGAAAAGCGGGTTGAACGCCTCGAAGCGCTTCTCGGCTCGTGTACCGTCTGCCCGAAGGACTGCGGAAATGATCGCCTAAATGACGAGATCGCTGCCTGCTATTCCGGGCGGCTGCCGATTGTTTCCTCTTACACCGCGCACTTCGGCGAAGAGCCGTGCCTGTCCGGAACAAAGGGCGCCGGGAATATCTTTTTCGGCAACTGCAATCTCCGCTGCGTTTACTGCCAGAATTACCAGATCTCGCAAACCTGGAAGGAGCAGAAGAAAAACGAGGTAACGCACGAACGTCTTGCGGAAATGATGCTCGAATTGCAGGATCGCGGCTGTCACAACATTGGCTTCGTATCGCCGACACATTTTGCTCCGCAGATGGCCCGGGCGATATTGATCGCCGCCGAAAAAGGTTTGAGGCTGCCGATTGTTTATAACACCAACGCATACGATTCAGTCGAAGTCCTGCAACTGCTCGATGGAATAGTCGATATCTATCTGCCGGATCTAAAATACGCGGATTCCGACGCCGGATTTCAGTATTCGAAGATCCGCGATTATCCGAGGTTCGCCCGCCTGGCGATCAAAGAAATGCACCGGCAGACAGGCGATCAGTTGGTTTTTAACGAAAACGGATTGCTGCAGCAAGGATTGCTGATACGTCTGCTCGTTCTGCCGAACGACATGGCCGGAATCGCGGAAAATCTGCTTTGGATCCGCGTCGAGCTTTCACCCTAACCCGCGATCTCGCTGATGGCCCAATATTACGCCACTAACAAAGCTGCCACCGACGAACGCTACATTCTGCTCTCGCGTAGGATCTCCGAAGGCGAATGGTTCCAGGCGGTTTCGCTGCTCGAAGATATGGGAATCGAAGAAGGCTTTATGCAGGAATACGAATCCGCCTCGCACTACTACCGGCCGGATTTTGCGGATGCCGATAAACCGTTTAAGGACATAAGGGATTTTGAAAAGTCAGAAGCCTGACCGTTAGGCACAAGAAAGCCCTCCCTGACGGTCAGGCTTCTGCCAACAAACATATGAAAACTGAAGAAAATGCGCCAAACTTCACCCTGAAAGACGGCAACGATAGTGATTGGACATTAAGCGATCACAAAGGCATAACGGTCGTGCTGCTTTTTTATCCAGGCGATAACACGCCTGTCTGCACGGCGCAGCTTTGTTCGGTTCGCGACCATTGGTCGGAGTATCAGGCGACGGGTGCGGAGGTCGTTGGAATATCGATGGATTCGGCGGAATCGCACAAGAACTTTGCGGAAAAACAGGAATTGCCGCTGACGCTGCTGTCGGATGATAAGGGTGAAGTTACGAAAATGTACGATGTGAAGTCGTGGCTGCCGGGGCGTTCGGCACGGGCGGTTGTCGTGATCAATGGAAACGGGAAGATCGCTTATCGAAAGGTCGAAGCGGTAAGTTTATTTAAGCCGAAGGATGATGATATTTTGGAAGCGATTCGAAATGCCCAAGAAAATTAGCCGCGGATTTGCGCGGATAAACGCGGATATGAATAAGAATCTAATCTGCAACACTCTGTGCTCTCCGCGGCCTCTGTGGTAAAATTTGGCTATGGCTTTATTCTCAAGTGACAAATTCAAATGCGGCAAATGCGGGCTGAAAAACGAACCGATCGGCTACGCTCCGATTCCCACCGAGCTCGGTCAAAAGATCGGTGCCGAGATGTGCAAGGACTGTTGGAAGGAATGGCAGGAAAAGCAGAAACAGCTTATTAACCATTTCGGCCTGGATGTTTCCAATCCCGATTCACATCAATTTCTGTTCGATAATATGAAGATCTTTTTCTACGACGAAGGCGTGAACGTCGCCGAAATTGACACCACACAGGAAGGGAAGGTCAATTGGTAGCTGTTAAATAATTCGATATAACCGATAGGTGATAGCGGAGAACTGATAATTTAGGAATTGTCAGTTCTCCGCTATTATTCTTATTTCGCCTTTTCAAATTTTAACGCGAGCGAGTTCATACAGTATCTAAGCCCGGTCGGTTTAGGGCCGTCATCAAAAACGTGACCGAGGTGCGAGCCGCAGCGGGCACATTCGACTTCGATACGGTCATCGCCGGCCTTCTCGGGTTTTTCGGTTACGTTCAGCTTATTGATCGGCTGATAAAAGCTTGGCCATCCGGTTTCGGAATCGTATTTAGTTTTCGAGCTGAATAATTTCAGCTTGCACGCCGCACAGTGATAATCGCCGGCTTCTTTATTGTCGTTCAGTTCGCCGGTGTAAGCCCGCTCGGTGCCCTCTTCGCGAAGCACGTAGTATCGCTCAGGCGTCAATATCTTGTTCCACTCCGCTTCCGTCTTTACTATTTTCTGCCCATTAAAAACTTCGTCCGAACCAGCTTCAGTTTTGGTTTCCACCAACTCTTTATTCACAGCAGCTTTTGGAACCGGTGTCGCCTGAGTTACGGCGTTTCCATTTTGCGATGCCGCCGAACCGGCGCATCCGAATGCGATCAGCAGTGCCGATACCACCAACACTGCCAGTGTTGTCGTTATTCCGAATTTCATAATAATACCCCCTGTCTTCAACAAATAATAGCAAAAAATTGTATGAATTATTACCGCAAAACCAAAGATCGAGCTTTCAAAAATAAAACCCTCTTTCACTCAGGTCATGCGACACGAATCGAAAGAGGGTCTTAATCGCGTGGACACGCAAAAAGTGATTATGGCATCACAATCGTATCGACCACATGGATGACGCCGTTTGATTGTCTAACGTCAGCAATGGTGACCGTGGATGTTCCGCCCTTGGCGTCAGTCAGGATAAGGTTCGAACCGCTCATCGATGCAGTCAATGTGCCGCCGTTTACGGTTGTAAGGGTCGCCCTGCCGTTGCCCTTCTTGATGGCTTTGGCAATCGCCTTCGAATCCATTTTACCTGCAACTACGTGGTATGTCAGGATCGAGGTCAGCATACCTTTGTTTTCCGGCTTTAAAAGCGTATCGACCGTACCAGCGGGAAGTGCCGCAAAAGCCGAATTGACCGGTGCGAAAACCGTGAATGGGCCTTTGCCTTTTAGGGTTTCGACCAATCCTGCTGCTTTAACAGCGGCGACCAGAGTTGTATGATCAGCCGAATTTACAGCGTTGTCGATAATGTCTTTGTTTTTGTACATCGCCGCTCCACCGACCATCGGATTACCCGATTTTGACATCTGAGCCGAAGCCGAATAGCTGCCGAGAGCCAGCACCATGAACATAAGTGATAAAGTAAATTTTTTCATTTTGATAACCTGCCTTTTCTTTTATATTTTGTTTTAGCTTTTGAGCTAACAAAGTAGATTTCGCCAATCGGCAGATTTCGGATTCAGCAAAGGTTACTATCGGGAGCGATAGCGGTCGGGTTCTTCTTCTTGTCAGTACCGAGAGCGGTAGCGACCGAGGTTCTAGTCGCTACCCGGCAAGGAACCCAGTCGCTATTGCTCCCGGTACCGACTCGCCGTGCCAGCCTGATAAAATTGGACGAATTGGAATATAATCTTGAATGCGCGGTATATATACAATATCAACCAATGAATCCGAAATTTCGAAGGCAGCCGAAATCTAAAGTATGGAAAAGCAGTTAGAAAATAAGCACCCGCTCGCGATCCGCTGGCTGCATTGGATCAGTTTTCCGCTGCTCACGATGATGATCTGGAGCGGTTTGCTGATCTACTGGGCCAATGCCGTTTACGGATTCTGGATATTCGGCTACGAGATTTTTCATTTTTTTCCGCCCTGGTTTTATGAAGCTCTCGGCATTCCGTTTCGCCTCGCCGAAGGCATATCGCTGCATTTCTTTTTCATGTGGCTGTTTGCTGCGAATGGCATAATTTACGTTCTTTACACGATCTTTTCTGGCGAATGGCGGGCGATCGTTCCGGTTCCGGGTTCTTTCAAAAGGGCAATTCTTGTTACGCTTCACGACATGAAGATCGTCAAGAAACTGCCGCCGCAGGGAAAATACAACGACGCCCAGCGGATCGCCTACACGAGTGTTATCCTGATGGGCGCGGGTTCAGTGATCACTGGATTGGCTATTTATAAACCGCTGCAATTGGCTTGGTTAACTACACTGCTGGGCGGATACGAATGGGCACGCTGGATGCATTTTTGGCTAACGATCTTTTTCGTGCTGTTTTTTGTCGTTCACGTCATTCAAGTGATTCTCGCCGGCTGGAATAATTTTCGTTCGATGGTAACTGGATATCAGATCGTCGAGGCTGACAAGCCGAACGGCGAACCGGCGGAGGTGGAGGCATGAGCGAAGAGAAAGAAATTTTACTTGAAAAAGTTCGTGAGCTAGAGAAAGCTAAAAAGCTCCACGCGGATTTCACGTCTGACAACACCGCGAGAATTTTGAATGAAAAGCGGCGTTTGAGTGCTCCGTTATCTGAAGCGGAATCACGCAAAAAATTGTCGGGTAAATCGCGTCGCGGTTTTCTGGTTGGGGCGGCGGCAGCTTTAACGGGAATTTTCGGCTGGCGGTGGATGAGCGATAAGACCAAACAATCGCTGCTGCGACGGACATTCGAATTCAATGAGAAGGTGGCTCAGGTTTTTTACCGCCCGACGCGGCTCGCTCCTGAATTTCCGCCGGAAAGGCTTTCATTACCGCCGCGTGTCAACGGTTTCGCCGGACTCTCCGAAGACTTCGACCCCGCAAGTTGGACATTGAGCGTCGGCGGTCTCGCGAATCGAACCGACGATCTCATTTTAACTTTAGATCAGATCAAAGCTCTGCCTCGAACCGAAATGACTACCGAGCTAAAATGCGTCGAGGGCTGGAGCATTATCGTAAGTTGGGCCGGCGTTCGCTTCTCAGATTTTGCGGCAGTTTATTTGCCAAAAACTATCGACGGAAGTTCGCCGGATATTGTAAATCATCCCGAAAATCTCGTCCCGTATGTTTCAATTGTCACGCCGGATCAGGCGTATTACGTCGGGTGGGACATGCCGAGCATACTCCATCCACAGACGCTGCTTGCTTACGAAATTAACGGTCAACCGCTTCCGCTCGAACACGGAGCGCCGCTGCGCCTGGCATCGCCGACAAAATACGGCATCAAGCTGATCAAACGCATAGGCCGCATCGAATTCACCGCCGATCGCCCAAAGGATTATTGGGCCGAGCAGGGATATGATTGGTATTCCGGCCACTGATTATTTACTATTTGCGGCTTGCCGCTCTATTTGCGGAAAAGCTATGCTTTTCCGGCCGGTTCTGAAATTATCTTGCGGCTATGCCGCCGTTTCCATTTTAAGCCAAGAATGGCGGCTTAGCCGCGGAGTTATTAAGGCACATGCCGGAAAAGCACAGCTTTTCCGCAAATAGATGAGCATAGCTCAAAGATTCCGCGAAAGCTGAACGAGCCAAGTGTCAAAGAGAGTAAACTGAAGCTCCTCTGAAATGTTCAAACAAGATTTTCGCTACATAAACGAAGAATTCCACGCCGAAAAACTGCATCCGCCGCAGGCCGACGCCGTTTGGGCAGATGGTTGGCGGCATTTCGGGACGCACTTTTTTCGTTACAATTTGGGATTGTACGAATCGGATATCCGCCGCGTGATACCGCTTCGCATTCGACTGGCCGATATCAGATTATCCAAAAGCCAGCGACGCGTTCTTCGAAAAAACGCGGATCTGCGAACGGTAATTCGCCCGATCGACATTACTGCCGAAACCGAAAACCTCTTTGATCGCCACAAACGCCGGTTCAAGCACGGCGTTCCTGATTCAATTTTCGATTTCCTGTCGCGAGACGCCGCCAGCGTTCCCTGCGAAGCAAAAGAAGTGTGTGTTTACAACGGCGAAAATTTAATTGCGGCCAGTTTCTTCGCGGTCGGTGAGAACGCGATCTCCGCGATTTATGGAATGTTCGCTCCCGAAGAAACCTCACGCAGCCTCGGGATCTTTACGATGCTGAAAGAGATCGAATATGCCATCGAAAACGGTAAAGAATTTTATTATCAAGGCTATTGCTATGAAGGCGAATCCTTTTACGATTACAAGAAACGCTTTTCCGGGATCGAGGCTTTTGATTGGAATGGTAAATGGCAGAAATTGGAAGAGTATAAGGCGAACAGTTAAGAATGAATTGTTTGTCCGACTACTGGAGAATCGTATACGGTGCAGAAAATAAGTTTTTTCGTTCATTGGGAACAAAAGTACGTGCACGGTATCTAATTAACCAGAGGCCCAATGAGAAAATTCAACAACCCGCTAGATAATGTTCATATTGCATCGCCGTGCCGCTCCGACTGGAATGAGATGTATGGCAGCGACCGCAAACGCTTTTGCGGCGAATGCAAGCTGAACGTCTATAACCTGTCAGACATGACCCGCCGCGACGCCAAAAATCTGCTACTAAACTCAGAGGGCCGCTTGTGCGTCAAATTCTTCCGCCGTGCTGACGGAACGGTTCTTACTAAAAATTGCCCAGTTGGATGGCAAGCGGTAAAGGCTCGCGTATCGAAAACCGCGGCCGCCGTATTTTCGATTATAGCCGGTTTCTTCGGCGGACTTCTTACGGTCGGTGCCGCGAATTCACTGATTTCGGTAATGCCGCTCGGCAATGTCCCGGCCCATATAACTGAAGCAAACAGTCCTCCACTTATGGAAGCAGTCGCCGGTGAAATTGGAAATCTTGATGACGTAAGAGGACAGGTTGACCTCGACTATTACAAAAATGATCGACAGGGATGGACTGTTGGAAAAAAAGAAACAATATCAGCGAAAAATAAGAAGAATTAAACCAAAGTTTTTGTCCAATCAATATACTTCTTCGAATTAAATTTCTTGCCTGTGCTTCCCGTTGTCATGTACCGCATCATCCCGAAAACGGGGCGTTCCATCCACGGGCGGTCGTGCTTGCCGAAACACCACAAAATTCCCGCGTACGAATTCGGGTTGCGGCCGTCGAGGCAATACTTGTTATTTAGATGTTCGAGCACCGCAAACGCTTCCTCGTAACTCTTCGTCCACGCGATCACGTTCTTGCCCCACAGCATCCGCACATAATTGTGCATTTCGCCGGTCACGACCATTTCACGCTGTGAGGCGTTCCACAGCTCGTCGTGCGTTTCCCCGGCCTCTAACTCTTCCAGGGAATAAGTTCTCGGCCGTTTATCATCGATGTGTGCACGCATAGTTTTGTGTGCCCATTCCGGCAGCGATTCGAGCGAATCGTACTTCGGATTGTGATGTGTGAAATTATAAGAAAGTTCGCGGCGAACGATCAGTTCTTCTAAATAAGCGTCCTTCGATACCTGCGGAGCATCCGCGTTCTGCACCGCCAAAGCAATCTCCAGCGGAGACAAGAACCCGAAATGGAGATAAGACGAAAGCCGCGAAGAGCCGTCGATGTCGGGCTTGTTACGCGCCGTGTCATAATCCGGCAGAATATCTTTTATAAATTTCTTCAGCCGTATTCGGCCGTTCGCGGTGCCGCCGTGATAGACGTCCGAAGCCTTTACCGAATGATCGATATCGCATTCGCCGACAAGCTTTGCGATATTGTCGGCGGTAACGATCGTTTCCGGACAGTCAAGTTTTAGATTGAGGCTTTTCAATTCGACGTTTTCTTCCGGCAGCGGCTTAAGATAATTAGCCAAGATCTTTTTGATCTTCGGCCGGATCGTATATGCTCCGTATTCTTCCTTCTCGAATTTCGACATCGGAATAATGCCGTTCGAATCGACGGCGAAAACCGGAACCTTTGCCTTTTCGGAAATCGTTTTGTTGTGGCCGGGAATGATGAAGCACGGAAAATCATCGGTCACGATCATGGCTGCGTCCTTCGCCAGCTTCGCGACCGTTTGCTTCGGATCGTTTTTGTCTTTTTGCAGATAAAACAGATATCGAATACCGAGCTTCTCAAACGCCTTGCGCTTTTCCTCGACGCCTTCGAGAATAAATGTATGCAGCCGGTCGCTGGCCCACGGGTAGTAATATTTCAAACCTTCGTACACCACCAGCGGCAGCTTCAATTCATTCGCCTGCCTGATCGCGTAAATCAAAGCATGGTTGTGCGTCGCCCGCTTGAACATCTGCATCCAATACAAAACGTACTTGGCTTTCGGATTAACCTCCGCTACATTTAGCTGGGCGACACGTTCATTGATTCGTTTCATAGGTTTTTTGCGGTCTTATCGGGCTGTGCCCATCTATTTGCGGAAAAGCTATGCTTTTCCGAAGTTTGCACCATCGGCCCGCGGCTATGCCGCCGCTTTTACACCTGAACCGAAGCGGCGGCATAGCCGCAGATAGAATTCTAAGCCAGCTGGAAAAGCACAGCTTTTTCGCAAATAGAGCGGCAAAGCCGCCCATTTTGGATTGAAATATCAGACAGCAAAAACCGCTGGCAAACACAAAATTTCGAGACTATTTAATATTATGACAATTTCAGTTATAACAGAATTCGTTATTTTTCGATCTTTAGTTTCGCTCCTCTGCGTCCTCGGCGGCCTCTGCGTTTCAACAACCGCCCAGGATTTCAAAACCGTCCACGACGGCGTCGAATACGCCGAAGTTACCCGCAAACTCGGCGATGATCCCGTAAAAATAAACCTCCTCCGCCTCGACCTCAAAAAAGTCCGCCTCGACGTTCATCACGCACTCGACGCCGCTATCGGAACGGAAACAACTTCGTCAATTGTAGCGAGGCACGGAGCAGTCGCGGCGATCAATGCCGGATTTTTTCGATTAGACAGCAGTATTTTTGCGGGAGATGCAGCTGGGCTATTAATTATAGATAGGCAGCTTTGGAGCGAAAATGTCGATTCTCGTATTGCGCTCGCGATATCAAACGGATCTGAAACAGCAACTGCATTTGTAAATATTGAGACTGTAGAAATTGTTAAGAGCAAGAGATGGATGCACGCTATTTCAGGCATCAACCGTGAAAGAAAGACTGATGAATTTGTAAAGTTTACTTTCGGTTTTCACCGGACGACACTTACTAACAGCGATGGTTTAGAAATAGTTGTTCGTCGTGGCAAAATAGTTGAGATTCGCGATAGACAGGTGAGTGCTGTCATTCCGGAAGACGGATTTGTACTTTCCGCAAGCGGAAAGTTCAGAGATGAATTATTACTTTCGGTTCAATTGGGAGCAAAGGTTACCTCTAAAATGGGCCCTGTTCTCTACGGCGCTCATTTTCCAACGGATGACGATTTGCGAAATGTCAATGCATTTAACTCTTCGGAAGACATTGTTGGCGGAGTTCCGCAACTTATCAAAAACGGCAAGATCGACATCACCTGGGAACAGGAAAAAGCGAGCAAATCCTTCGTCGAAACGCGCCATCCGCGCACTGCTGTCGCTAAAATGAAGGACGGCAAATTCCTGATGATAACGGTCGATGGCCGTCAGCCTGGCGTGAGCGTCGGGATGAATTTGAACGAACTCGCCGCCTATTTGCTCGAGATCGGTGCGATGGATGCGATGAACCTCGACGGCGGCGGTTCGACGACGATGTTTCTGGACGGCAAGGTCGTCAACACGCCGTCGGGCTATGGCGTTGAGCGCAAGGTGGGTGATGCAATAGTTGTTACGTTGTGGAAAAAGAAATAGACGCGGCCAAGGTGTCCGCGTTCCGTTAATCCGTCTTCCGGTCGAACGAAAATATCTCCGCGTCGTTGTTCTTTTTTCCGAGCAGCAGATCGGACAGAATGTCGGCCGCGAGTTGGGAGAAAGTGATGCCGTTTCCGCCGTAACCGAGGGCGAAATAGGTGTGCGGCAATTGTTTGATCGTGCCGATATAAGGCAAGCCGTCTTCGGTTTCGATAAATGTTCCGGCCCAACTGTAATCGACCTTGAACGGCAGATCGGGAAACATCATCACGAACTGTTTCGCCAGCTTTTCGGTCTTTGCGCCCAAAAGCTTGTCGCGACGGGCCGGATCGTAAAACGGCTCATCCTGGCCTCCGAAAATTATGCGGTTATCCTTTGTCGTCCGGCCGTAAGTATACGGATCGGAAGTATTCCAAAAACTGCAATTTTCGAACCAAACATCTTTGTCCAGCATCGGTTCGCTGACGAGCGCATAAGTCGAACTGAGCGACGAAAGCTTAAGAGGAATATAATTAACAGATTCGTACCCGCAGGCGATGATTGCCTTCTTAGCCCTTATTTTGTTGCCGTTTGAAGTATGAACGACTACGCTTTTAGGCAACCGTTCTATATTATCGACAGCCGTCTTATCGAAAACTTTAGCTCCCATTTTTATCGAGTCCTGCAACAGGGCGTGGGTCAAGCGATAGGGATCGGCAATAGCACTCGGCCTCGTATAAAGTGCGGCCGGGGCGGAGAACGGGAAATGAGCTTCGACCTTTTTTTCGTCCCAGAGCTCTACCTCGAAACTATGCCGGCGTCGGGCATCGAACTCCTGCTCGATCGGTAAAACATCCTTTTTATATTTTGCGAAACGAATACTCGAACGTCCTTCAAATTCGGTATCGATCTTGAGCTTACTAGCAATCTTTTCCAGATCCACAAGAGCTTTGAGACTTAACGTGTAGGCCCGTACCGCCGTCTTCTCGCCCAGCAGATCTATTAATTCGCACAGCATCCGGTCGATGTCGTATTGCAGCAAAGCGGTGCTCGCTGACGTGCTGCCCATCGCGATATGACGCCGTTCGACGACCACGACCGACGCGCCTTTTTGAATAAGGCTATGACCAAGCAACGCCCCGGAAATCCCGCCGCCAATGATGACGAAATCGGCTTTAATATCTTCGGAAAGAGATGTGTAGTTTTCGAGATACCCATTCTTCATCAGCCAGAATGGACTCTCGGTACGGATATCCGACACTTTTTTCAATTTATTTTCTCGAGAACAATTCTAAGAATTAAAGCTAAAAGTAAAGAAGCCCAACTTACCTCGCTGGGCTTATTCACTAATGATTTACTGCATTCTAATAATGCAAAACCAACTCGCTGTCCTTTTCTTCAACCAGCGCGCTTCCGCCGTCCGCCAATTTGCCGAAAAGTATCTCGTTGGCCAGCGGTTGCTTGATCTTTTCGTGTATAAGACGTGCCATCGGGCGGGCGCCGTATCGCGCATCGAAACCGTTGATCGCCAACCATTCGCGGGCTTCTTCGGTCAGTTTTACGAGCACGCGTTTTTCGGCGAGCTGGCCGTTTAGCTCGTTGATAAATTTATCGACGATCAGTTTTATAACTTCAAGATCGAGCGGTTTGAACGGCACCCAGGCGTCAAGGCGGTTGCGGAATTCAGGTGTGAAGGTACGTTCGATCACACCTTTCGCATTTCCCTTCGTGTCAGTGCTGTTGCGGAAACCCATGCCGCCGGACGAAAGCTCACGGGCACCGGCGTTGGTCGTCATTATCAGTATCACATTGCGAAAATCGGCCTTTTTGCCGTTATTGTCGGTCAGTGTCGCCGAATCCATTACCTGCAATAGCAGGTTAAAAAGATTCGGGTGAGCTTTCTCGATCTCGTCCAAAACGAGTACCGCATGTGGCGTTTTCATAATCGCTTCAGTCAGCAAACCGCCCTGGTCGAACCCGACGTATCCCGGCGGAGCTCCTATCAGACGCGAAACGGTGTGCGGCTCGGCGTATTCGCTCATGTCAAAGCGGATGAATTCCACGCCAAGAACCTCGGCAAGCTGCTTAGAAACTTCGGTTTTGCCAACTCCGGTCGGCCCCGAAAAAAGGAATGAGCCGACAGGTTTGGTCTGATGCCCGAGGCCGGCACGCGATATTTGAATAGCATTCACTACGCGGTCAATTGCTTCGTCTTGGCCGAAGATCGTTTTTTTAATATCTTCCCGAAGCGTTTTCAATCTAAGCCTTTCGTCACCGACAACCGTTTTCGGCGGTATCTTTGCCATTCGGGCAATAGTATTTTCGACCATCTGAACAGTAACCTTTTTCGGCCTTCTACTGGCGGGCAAAAGTTTTACCGATGCACCGACCTCGTCGATCACGTCGATTGCCTTATCCGGTAAAAAGCGGTCGTTAATATATTTCCCGGCGAGTTCTGAAGCAGTCTTGAGGGATTCATCGCTGTACTTTACACCGTGGTGCTGCTCATAAAATTTCTTTAAGCCTTTGAGAATTTGGTAAGTTTCTTCAATGGTCGGCTCGCCGATGTCGATTTTCTGAAATCTCCTGGCGAGTGCTCGGTCGCGGTCGAACGCGGCTTTATATTCAGCAAATGTCGTCGAGCCGATACAGCGAAGCTCACCGGAAGCTAGAGCCGGTTTAAGAATATTTGAAGCATCCATCGATCCTCCCGAAACAGCTCCCGCTCCAACGATGGTATGAATTTCGTCGATAAAAAGGATAGCGTTCTCTTCCTTTTTCAGATCGGTGATGATCGCCTTAAATCGCTGCTCAAAATCACCGCGGTAACGGGTTCCAGCGAGAACCGCGCCCATATCGAGCGAAAAAACTTTCGCGCCGATCAAAACTTCCGGCACGTCGCCTTCGCTTATTTTGAGCGCCAAACCTTCGGCAAGCGCCGTTTTACCGACACCGGGCTCGCCGACATATAAAGGATTATTCTTTTTACGACGGCAGAGAATCTGTATCGTTCGCTCGATCTCGGCGGTGCGTCCGACAATCGGATCGATCTCGCCATTCGCCGCTTTTGCAACCAGCTCGACCGTAAAGCTTTCAAGCGGTTTCTTACGCTCAGGCGCTCCCATTCCCGGAAAATCTTCGTCGTCAAAACCGTCCGGCATCGGATCGTTGGCGTCGATTTTCGAGATACCGTGAGCGATGTAGTTCAGGATGTCGAGACGCGAAACTCCCTGCTGCAGCAATAGATAAACTGCATAAGACTGCTCCGCCTGATAAAACGCCGCAAGTATATTTCCGCCGTCCACAGCCGCCTGCCCGCTGCCCTCCGCCTGCAAAACGGCATACTGGATCGTCGCTTGAAACGTCGAAGTAAGCTCCGGCATATTCTTGGCACTTTCCGGCATTTTCTCTAGCACGTCACGAAAATAGTCTTCGAGCGAGCGGGCAAGATCTTCCAGATGAGCACCGCAATTGAATAAAATATCCCGCGCCGAACTGTCTTCCAGCAGCGCGAACAAAAGGTGTTCGAGCGTCACATACTCGTGCTTATACTTAACGGCCTCATCAACCGCAAAACTTAATGTTTCTTCTAATTCTCTGGTCAGCATTGTAATAATAGTTTAGCAGTTTTCTATGATTTCAATAATGACGTACGGGCCGGCGTCAAACAAACTTCACTCCATTTGAGCTGATTGCCGAAACATAAGTATTAAATTCGATCTCAGTCTGTACGTAAACCTTTCGCATTGCATGCTCGACGTTCTCGGCAATTTCCCGCGTTTTGCTAAGCATAAACGTCGACGGGCCGGAGCCTGAGATGCCGCCGCCGAGAGCACCGGCCTTTAGGCTCGCCCTTTTTACTTCATCGAATTTTGGAATCAGCGATTTGCGGGCCGGTTCGACGATATAATCTTCCATCGAGCGTGCGATCA
The DNA here is from genome assembly GCA_031389475.1 of Pyrinomonadaceae bacterium. GTDB lineage: Bacteria > Acidobacteriota > Blastocatellia > Pyrinomonadales > Pyrinomonadaceae > OLB17. The sequence goes on along the minus strand of JANMSP010000206.1, from coordinate 5,283 downwards.
ATTCGTAATTGCCTTGAGCTAGGCCGGCAACCAGCGAGCCGAGATTTCCCCATTGACGGATAGCGGCTTTTAGCGGCACTTCTTTAGGCAAGATTGCGCGGGCTTCGGATGTTTTTATTTCGATTTGCGGATGAATCACAGTGGCGAAAAGCTCCGGAAAATTGAGTGAAATTATGTCGAGTGGATCGGTCGAGCGGACAAGTGTGAAGCCGCCGAAGACAGAGGGCGCGACATTATCGGCGTGGCGTTCGCCGGAAGCGAGCTTTTCGCCTTCCATGGCGAAATCGACCAATTCGAGCTTCGTAAATCTGTCTACGAGTAAGCGGTTTGCCGCGACTGCCGCTCCGCACGAACTTGCTGAGCTTGAGCCAATGCCGCTTCCCGGTTTGATATGTTTGGTTATCTCGACCTCGAAACCGAAATCCGCATCGATAGCGGCGAGCATCGCAAGAAGCGTTACGCCCGCGACATTCTTTTGCGGGTCCGTCGGTAGATTGAAATTATCCCGATTGCTGATCCTTACCGTTCTATCCGAAATTTTGCGAACGGTCATCTCATCAAACGGTATTTCGAGGGCAAAGCCGAGACAGTCGAAACCGCAGACGACATTCGAAACTGTGGCCGGAGCTAAAACACTTACTTCCAGCATATTTTTATTAACATCGGTAGCGTATTATGATTATTCGAGTTTTTCGCCCTGCTTTTTTCTATAACGATGCAATACTTTAGCACAAACCGAAATTCACCTCATGTATCGTTCCGTGAGGCCACGCTGAAAGGGCAGCCGGATGACAAGGGCCTTTATTTTCCCGAAAAGATACCAAAATTGTCTGCGGAATTTCTCGAGACTTTCAGGTCTAAAATGAATGAGCAGATCGCTTTCGAGGTGATCAGGCCGTATATCGGCGATTCAATACCCGATGACAAGTTGTTCGAAATATGCGCGGAAACCGTAAATTTCCCTTTTCCGCTCGTCCAAATCTCTAATAATATTTCCGCTCTCGAACTTTTCCACGGACCGACACTGGCGTTCAAGGATGTCGGGGCAAGATTCATGAGCCGATGCCTTCGCTATTTTTCCGCCGGTAAATCTGAAAGAACTATTGTAATTGTCGCAACATCCGGCGACACGGGTGGCGCCGTTGCAAATGGTTTTTACAGTGTCGAGGGCGTCGAGGTCATAATTCTTTATCCAAAAGGAAAAGTCAGCAAGGTTCAGGAACTGCAACTAACCACGCTAGGCGGGAATGTAACTACATTGGAATTACGCGGTACTTTTGACGATTGCCAGACACTTGCGAAACAAGCTCTCGCGGACACAGAATTACAAAAAAAGGTTTTTCTCACATCGGCAAATTCGATCAATATCGCACGCTGGCTGCCGCAGCAATTCTATTATTTTTATGCGATGAAGGAATGGCTCGGTGGGCCGCCGGTTATCAGCGTTCCGAGCGGGAATTTCGGTAACATTTGTGCCGGGCTGCTTGCTAATGCGTCGGGCCTGCCGGTGGAAAAATTCATCGCGGCTTCTAATGCAAACGATGTAATTCCACGATTTATGAAAGGCGGCAAAATGGATTTAAGGCCGTCGGTGGCGACGCTCTCGAACGCCATGGATGTGGGGAATCCAAGCAATTTTGTAAGAATACTAGAGTTGTTCGATAAAAGTTTGCAGAATTTGAAAGAAAAGCTCGAATCTGTGAGCGTCTCTGATCTTGAAACTTACGAAACTATGCGAGCGGTTTACGAAGAATACGATTACATTCTCGATCCGCACGGAGCGGTCGGATTTTACGCGCTTTCGCAATACTTAACAGGGCATCGTGAAGACAGTGGAATATTTCTCGAAACTGCTCATCCGGTTAAATTTGAATCGGTCGAGAAAATTATAGGGACGTTCGGCGATGCTCCGGAATCGGTCAAGGAATTGCTGGGACGTGAGAAAAAGAGTATCGAGATCGACACCGATTATGAAGGCTTGAAAAAAATTATTTTGAGCAAAATATGAAAGTATTAAAATTCGGCGGCACATCGATCGGAAGCGCTGATAGTATTGAAAAGGTTTTGCGGATTATTCAGGCTTCAGCTGAAAAAGATCGTTGCATTGTAGTTCTGTCGGCGATGCACGGGATGACCGACGCCTTGATTGAAGCTGGGCGCCTGGCTGAAAACGGTGACGACGGTTTTCTCGAAAAGATTGGCGAGATACGCGTACAGCATATTGACGCGATACGTAAACTTTTTCCCGAGAATCGGCAATGTGCGATCGAAGAATTTGTCGAAGTTTCGGTCAAGGGATTCGAGAGTCTTTGCGAAGGCGTTTTTTTGATTCGGGAGCTTAGCCTGAGGACGCTTGACCGTATTTTAAGCCTGGGTGAAATTCTTTCAACAAAAGTAGTGTCGGCGAAACTCACGGATACCGGTGTTTCAAATACTTTACGGGACAGCCGCGATCTGATTCGGACAGATTCAAATTTCGGCTTTGCCGCCGTAGATTTTGCCGCGACTAATGAACGGATAAGGGGATATTTTCAGACATCGGAAGCAAATATAACAATACTGCCAGGTTTTATTGCCTCTGATACTAACAGTTCGACAACGACCTTGGGCCGCGGCGGTTCGGATTATACGGCGGCAATTGTAGCGGCGGCAGTTGATGCGGATGTGCTGGAAATCTGGACCGACGTAAGCGGAATGATGACCGCCGATCCGCGATTTGTACACAATGTAAAACAGATTTCGCGGATAACATATCGGGAAGCGATGGAGCTTTCCCACTTCGGCGCGAAAGTCATTTATCCGCCGACGATCCATCCTGTAATGGCTAAAAACATTCCTATTCGGATTAAAAATACTTTCGCACCGGACGATTTCGGGACGTTGGTCGAGGCCGAAACGGCCGATGGCAAGGATATAATCCGTGGAATCACGAGCATTGACAAAATTTGTGTCCTAAGCCTCGAAGGCAGCGGCATGGTCGGCATTCCCGGTTTTTCGAAACGGCTTTTCGAGGCACTTTCCCGGGCGCAAATTAACGTGATCTTAATTACGCAAAGCTCTTCCGAACATTCTATCTGCGTTGCTATCGAGGAAAAATTCGGGCAGCTTGCGAAAGAAGTAGTTGATCGTGAATTCGAGAATGAAATAGATCTCGGTAAGATCGAGCCGTTGAAGGCGGACAACGGCTTTTCTATCCTCGCTCTCGTCGGCGACAATATGAAACAGCACACCGGCGTCAGCGGTAAAATGTTTACGACGCTCGGGGCCAACGGCATCAACATTCACGCGATTGCCCAAGGCTCTTCCGAACGCAATATTTCCGCTATCATCAGTTCCGCCGATGTCCGCAAAGCCGTCAACACGCTGCACGAAGAGTTTTTCTCCGACGGCAAAAAGCAGATCAATTTGTATATTACCGGCGTCGGAACCGTCGGCGGCAAGCTGATCGAGCAAATTCGGCAGCAGCATTCGTATTTGCTCGAAAACATGCGGCTAAATCTTCGCGTCGTTGGTTTGTCGAACAGCAAGCAGATGGTTTTTGACGAAGAAGGGATCAATTTGGACGGATGGAAGGAAGTTCTCGATCAGCCGAATTCGACCGGAGGAGGCGAAACCGCCGCCGTAATAATTGATAAGAATCTCCGAAATTCTATATTTGTGGATGTCACCGCCAGCCCGGAAGTGGTTAAGATGTATCCGCAACTATTGAAAAAGAGTGTGTCCGTTGTCGCCTGCAACAAGATAGCGTGTTCGTCTGAATACGATCAATATCTACACCTGAAGGATCTTGCCCGCGAGTTTAACACCAATTTTTTGTTCGAAACAAATGTCGGTGCCGGCCTGCCGGTAATCAATACGCTAAACGATCTGATGCGCTGCGGCGACAGTGTAAACAGCATCGAAGCAGTTCTATCCGGCACGCTGAATTTTGTTTTTAATAACTATGACGGCACACGAAAATTTGCCGAGGTCGTCCGCCAGGCCCAGGCAGAAGGATATACCGAACCTGATCCCCGGCTCGATCTAAGCGGAACCGATGTCGCCAGAAAGATATTGATCCTGGCGCGAGAAGCCGGTTACAAAATTGAATTGAGCGATATTGCGAACGAATCGTTTCTCCCCGAATCTTGCCTCAATGGAAACGTCGAAGATTTTTACGCCGAAATGGAACGGCACGAAGATCATTTTCGCCGCTTGCTGGAAAAGGCGATCACTGATGGCCTGACATTGAAATACATCGCCTCGTTTAAAAACGGAAAAGCGTCCGTCGGCCTGCAAAGTATCGGAGCGGACCATAATCTCGCCAACCTTTCTGGTAAGGACAATGCCGTGCTTTTTTATACGAATCGTTATTCCGAACAGCCGCTTGTTATAAAAGGTGCCGGTGCGGGAGCCGATGTAACGGCGGCGGGAGTTTTTGCCGATATTATCCGGGCTTCCAGAACATGAAACCGCGTGTTTCGTTTCACCTCACACAACCATGAAACATGAAACAAGGCTTTGGTATCACCTTAAAACAATCGGCGATACCAAAAAGTAAGATTTCTAACTTAGTTCAAATCGAACAATAAAAACTCGGTCTTATCTTCAAGCGACTTTATTTTCAAAGCGGTTTCCTTGCTGACTGAGGCTCCGTCGCCTTTATTTAAAGTCTCGCCATTCACATCGAGCGAACCGCTTATCAATTGCAGCCATGCATGGCGGCCTTCGGCCAGCGGGTGCGAAACTTCTTCACCGCTTTTGAGAATAGATGCGTAAAGCAACACATCCTGATTAATGTGTACCGAGCCATCGTCTCCGCCGCGTGACGCGACCAGACGCAATTTGCCCTGCTTTTCTTCCGGTGCGAATATCTTCTGTTCATAGTCCGGTTGCAAATTCTTCTTTTCCGGCAAAATCCAGATTTGCAGCAGGTGCGTCTTGTCTGTTTCGGAGCTGTATTCGCTATGCAGCACGCCTGTTCCCGCGGTCATCCGCTGGACTTCATGTGGACGGACCGTTTCGCCGTTACCCATCGAATCCTGGTGCGAAAGCTCCCCGGAGATCACGTAAGTGATGATTTCCATATCGCGATGGCCGTGTTTCGGAAAGCCTTGAGCCGGTTCGATACGGTCTTCATTAATCACGCGCAGATCGCGGAATCCCATAAATTGCGGATCGTAATAATCGGCGAATGAAAAAGTAAAATTGGTATCGAGCCAGCCGAGACCACACCGGGCGGAGCGAACTAATTCGCAGGGAGCTAACGGAATACCTAATGTCCTGACGCCTCACATCGCCAGA
>JANMSP010000196.1:0-2590 GCA_031389475.1 Pyrinomonadaceae bacterium | reverse complement strand
GTTAAAACCGTTGACAAAATGTTTAAAAACGTTTCTAATTATAAAGGAAGTCACCTTACTTCTTTCCCGCATCACTTAAGTCTCACCTTTAGTCCGGCGATTGCAAAATCTAACAGACGGCTCTTCGTAAATCAGAATGTCATTCCCATCCGCAGCAAAAAAACACAGCAGGCGATTGCCCCACTTGGGCGAGAATACCGATCCTTCACCGGAATTGAGATTCATCTCAGACCTTGGAAGAAGCCTGCTGTTTACGGTACATCCGAAAAAAGTCGCGAGCCGTGTCGCCGATGCGATTCAACAGGGCTTAGAAGCTGAGGTTTGTGCATTCGTTGCGGAACTCGAAAATATCGGCGTTGTGAGCTGTTCGTTCGATGAAAAGGGAGAGATGGACCCGCGTTCGTTCTCTAAATCTAAATTCGAAGAGTGGCTCGAACTGCTTCCGCCGCAAGTCGGCCATAAAGTTGAGGATCCGGATGATTTCCTGCTTAACGGCAAGACACACAAGCTCGAATATGTTTCACCGCTCCACATAAACGGCGAGATCAAGGGAGCTATCGTCGTCGGTTTCACCAAAAAGCAGGATTTCAGCCCCGCGAAGGGAAGTCTGATCGACGCCGCGACGCAGATGGCCGCGATGAGCGTCAATCTTTCAGCCCATTACGAAGCCGCAATCAATAATTCGATACACCAGGCGAAAGAGGAGCACCGCAGATTCAACGAAGCCGTTCTGGACGCTCTGCCGGTATCGCTTTATGTCGTTGACCGTGATTTCCGCATCGTTACCTGGAACCGTCACCGCGAGATCGGCTCGCAGGGAATTCCGCGTGATTCGGCTATCGGGCGTAACGTTTTCAATGTTCTTGCACGCTATCCGGAAGGCCGCGTAAAACAGGAATTCGAGCGGGCATTCCGCACCGGGAAGATCGAACGCATTGAGCAGCAGACCGCCGCCGATGACGGCTCGACCAAGCATTGGATGGTAAGCAAGGTGCCGATGAAGGACGAGGAAAGCGGCGAGGTCACGCACGTCATCACCGTCGGGGAAGACGTTACAGCACGCGTTGAAGCGATCCACGCTATCGCGAGAGCAGAGAAATTAGCCGCCGTCGGAAGGCTTGCGGCCGGCGTCGTTCATGAGATAAATAATCCTCTGGCGACAATTGCCGCCTGCGCCGAGGCACTCGAACAAAGAATCGAAGAAGGAGTTTTCGAAGGCCTGGACGCAATCGACGATCTAAACGAATATCTCGGCCTAATCAAAAGCGAAGCTTTCCGCTGTAAGTCGATCACCACCGGGCTACTCGATTTTAGCCGGATCCGCACCGGTAACCGTCATCCGCTCGATGTCGGAGAAGTATTAAAGTCTTCGGCAAACCTGATCTCGCACCAAAAACGCGGCGAAAATATCGAGATAAGAATCGAAACAGCGGACGATCTCGACCTATTGAATGCCGACGGCGGCCAAATTCAACAGGCCGTGATCGCCCTCTGCACCAATGCCATCGACGCGATGGCAGACGGCGGAACACTGACAATGAGGGCTTCCGCTCATTCGAACCGCATCGCCATCGAGATCGAAGACACAGGCACTGGCATACCTCAGGAAGACCTCTCCAAAATCTTCGAGCCGTTCTTCACGACCAAGGAAGTCGGCGAAGGAACAGGTTTAGGCCTTGCCGTCTGTTATGGAATAATTACGGACCATGGCGGGCGATTAAGTGTCCGCTCGAATGTCGGAAAAGGAACGACGTTCACGATCCTTTTACCAATCACGAAGGGCGTCGAGAGTCTGGAGTCGAGAGTGTAAAGAGGAAGCAGAATTATGAGTGCAAACTTCAGTTTGTTTCTTCTTCAGCCCGAAGACATGCTTAATCGTGAACTCAAAACTCGTCACTTCCCAAAATCATATGGCAAAATTATTAGTAGTCGATGATGAGAAAAACCTCCGGCTTGTTGTGCAGAAGGAACTGACGCGGCAAAATCACGAGGTGGAGACGGCGCCCGACGGAGAAGCCGCCTGGGAGGCTCTCGAAGCGCGCGATTTCGATGTTTTGCTGTGCGATATTAATATGCCGCGCCTTGACGGTATTTCTCTATTGAGGCGTTTGCGCGAAAAGGTGCAGAATCCGCCGGAAGTTATAATGCTGACCGGGCAGGGAACGGTAGAAACCGCTATCGAAGCAATGAAACTGGGTGCTTACGATTACCTGACAAAGCCCTATCGAATCACGGAACTTTCCATACTGGTTAACCAGGCAGCTGAAAAACAGCAGCTAAAAACGGATAATCAAAGGCTTCGCGCACATATACAACGTTCGAATGTTAATTTGCCCGAGATCATCGCCGAATCGCCGCAGATGAAGGAAGTCCTTCGCCTCGTCCGCCGGGTCGCTCCGACCGATACTTCCGTATTGATCACCGGGGAATCGGGTGCGGGGAAGGAATTGATCGCCCAGGCCATCCACCGCCTCAGCCCGCGAAGCGATAAGACATTCATTGATCTAAACTGCGCGGCACTTCAGGACACACTGCTCGAATCTGAGCTTTTCGGCCATGAAGCCGGAGCTTTTTCGGGTGCGAGGGCCCG
>JANMSP010000155.1:0-1991 GCA_031389475.1 Pyrinomonadaceae bacterium | reverse complement strand
CAGTGATCGGCTCAGAAACTAGAGTTTTTTTTTCCGTGACTGGTGAAATCGGAGCAGAAGCTTCAGATTTTACCGGGCTTCCGCCGATCGATTGTTCGATTCGTGAGAGCCTCTCCAGAAGTTGCTCGACGGCGGTGACGCGGCCCATTTCTATGAGTTTGATCAGGCCGGTTTCGAGGACGTAACGTGTTTGGGTGGCGTCTTTTAGCTTTGTTTCGGTTTCGGCGACGGAATTGAAAAACCTGAGGAAATCGGATTCGGAAAAATTGCCTGAATGGGCACGCATTTCGTCGCGGCTTAGAATGGCGGTTTCGAATAGGTTTTCGGCATCTCCGGCGATCTTGAAAACCAATAGATCACGCATCAAAGACAGCAGATCTCGGCAAAAATTTCTAAGGTCCTGACCGCGTGAAATCAAGTCATCGACGACCTGTAAAATGTCTCGGGCGTTCTTTTCAGCGACGGCAGTCAGCACCTTTGTCAGCATTTCGACGCTTGCCATGCCGAGGGCGTTTGACACGTCCGTGACCGCGATTTTCTCGCCGGAGAAGCTTATTACCTGGTCGAAATTAGATTGGGCGTCACGCATCGAGCCTTCGCCCGAACGCGATATTTCACGCAGTGCCTCGTCCGTAATATCGACCTTTTCGGCCCCTGCAATGAGCTTTAAGCGTTCGAAGATCTTCTGCAGCGGGATAGTGCGGAACTCGAACTCCTGACAGCGTGAGAGGATCGTTTCCGGGACCTTGTGAAGCTCGGTGGTCGCCATGATGAACACGACGTTCGGCGGGGGCTCCTCAACGGTCTTTAGCAGGGCGTTAAACGACGAGGGCGAGAGCATGTGGACCTCATCGATGATGAATACCTTATATCTATCGCGAGCCGCGGAAACATTGATCCCTTCGAGGATAATTTCGCGAATGTCCTGCACGCCGGTATGCGAAGCGGCGTCGAATTCGAGCACGTCTATCGAACGGCTTTCCGAAATTTCGGTGCATGATGAGCAGTCCGTCGCGTCGCCCGCCGAGCAGGGAACCGGGTTCGGAATCTTTGTTTTATGGCAGTTTAAGGCCTTTGCGAGCAGTCGCGCAGTTGTAGTCTTGCCGACGCCTCGCGCACCGGAGAACAGATAAGCATGGTGCAAACGGTCGTGTTCCAGGGCATTACGCAGCGTACGCGTAATATTTTCCTGGCCGGTGACCTCTTCAAAAGTCTGCGGCCTCCATTTTCGTGCGATTACCTGATAGGACATTCTTTGTAAGGATAAAGGATAAAGGGGAAAGGATAAAGTGGGGAAATGCGGTTGGCAGGGAGCCGGCAAACTAAAAAATTGCTGTCCGGCGATGCGATTACACCGACAGAGAATATTTTGCTGTTTTTATGTTTGCGGGGGCCGATGAAAACAACTAAAGAGTCGATGAGAACATTTATCGGGGAACCGAAAAACACACTGAAATTTGGCCGAAAATCTGAATTTTTCAATTCCGCGTCCGCCGTGTCGCCCGGCACCGCCGATGCCGCCGGATTTTAGCGTCCTCCGCCTTCGCCGCCGTCCGGCTGTGGCGAGTAGAAAAAGACAGAGCCGCTTCTGATGCCGCAGGGCCGCTGCCGAAAACTCCATCGCCGCGTGTTCAAGTTGGGACTAACCTTTGTCACTACGCGGCAAATATCGCAACCTCGGTATAATGCGGAAGCCCGCGCGTTAGCAAGGGGCGGCATATTCAACTTTGAGTGATACGCCCTCGCTAACGCGCGGGCTTCCGCATCTCAATACAAAATTTAGATTACAGAGCATTAGGCCTCGACAAAATAACCGACGAGCATAAATTTGCCCTTGATCTTAATAAAATTCAAATGAGCAGCGCCTTCGGTAGAGATTACGTAGGTGTTCGGCGGGTAGAGGTTACCGGAGATGAACTCGACGCGGGAGCGGAAGCCGTCGATGGTGGCGCGCCCGGTCATGTCGGACGACGGTTTGGCGGCGTCATAGG
>JANMSP010000132.1:0-5769 GCA_031389475.1 Pyrinomonadaceae bacterium | reverse complement strand
ATGATGACGCTTCCGGGACGGCTGCGGTGATCGAACTGGCGCGGGTGATGTCGAAACAGAAGTTCGACGCTACGATAGTTTTTATGACAGTTCCGGGCGAGGAGCAGGGTTTGCTCGGCGCCGCTTATTTTGCCGAACAGGCGAAGGTCGCGGCGATTAACATCGAGGGAATGTTCACCAACGACATCATCGGCGGCGTGACGACCTATAAAAATTCGCCGAACCGCAACCGGGTTCGTGTCTTCGCGGAAGGCGTTCCGTCGAACGAGACTGAGCAGCAGGCTGGAACGCGCCGAAGTGTCGGCGGCGAGAACGATTCTGCGTCGCGGCAGCTTGCGAGGTATATAAAAGAGCAGTCAGATAAATATCTAAGAAACTTTAAGGTCTGGATTATCTATCGCCGTGACCGTTACGGACGCGGCGGCGATCACATTCCGTTTCTCGAACGCGGTTTTTCTGCGGTTCGATTTACCGAAGCCGACGAAGATTACACGCACCAGCACCAGAATCTGCGTACCGAAGGCGGCATTTTCTACGGCGACACGCCCGAATTCGTCGATTTCGAATACACAGCGAACGTAGCGCGAGTAAACCTTGTCTCGCTCGCGAGCCTTGCCAACGCACCGGCGAAACCAAAGAATGTAGCAATTGTGACAACCCGACTGACGAACGACACCGAGTTGAAATGGGATGCAAACACCGATGCTGATATAGCTGGTTACGAAATTGTCTGGCGCGAAACGAATCTGCCCGAATGGACAAACTCGATTAGCGTCGGCAGTGTGACAAATTTCGTGATGAAGGCGCGCTCCAAAGACAACTACTTTTTCGGCGTTCGTGCCGTGGATAAAAACGGCAACAAAAGCCCGGTCGTTTACCCTCGTCCGATGCGCTAAAACTTTTTTCGCCGCGGATGTCCTTTTTTGCGGCCTTCGTTCGTCTATTGTTTGAAAGCACGACAAAGCTTTAACAATAAAAAGACACTAAAGGAGATCAATATGGCAAATTACATGTTATTACTTCACGAACAACCGACGGACTATTCTAAGTATTCGGCCGAGCAAATACAGGCGGTCATGAGCGAATACACTGCTTGGTCGCGTAAAGTAGAGGCCGAAGGCAAATACGTCGGCGGTCAGAAATTGAAAGACGATTTTGGAAAGCATATTTCGGGTATAAACGGAACTCTTCGTGTAACCGACGGCCCTTACACCGAAGCTAAGGAAGTTATCGGCGGTTATTTTGCGATCCGGGCGGAAAACTATGCCGAGGCATTGGAAACTGCAAAAGGCTGTCCACATCTTAAATACGGTGGAAGAATCGAGCTTCGCGAAATCGAACCTACGTCGTAATGATTCAGATATCCGAAACTGAAACACAGGAATCGATCGACCATCTGTTCCGGCATCACGCCTGGCAGATGGTTTCGGTTTTATGCCGGATATTTGGGTTCGACAAACTGGATTTGGTAGAGGACGCTGTACAGGATGCCCAGATCGCCGCCTTGAAGAAATGGCCGTTTTCGGGCTTTCCCGATAATCCGCGCGCCTGGTTGACCGAAGTCGCAAAAAACCGCGTCCTCGACCAACTTCGCCGCGAAAAGAAACTCGACGGCACCGGCGACGAAGATAATTTAATTGCCGACTTTACCGATTACTCTTCTCTATATTTCTTAAACGAGATCAGCGACGACCAGCTTCGAATGATCTTTGCGTGCTGCCATCCCGCCAACGCACCGGATGCCCAGGTCGCACTAACGCTTAAAATTGTCGGTGGATTTAGCATCGCCGAGATCGCCGGCGCGTATCTTTCATCGGAAGCGGCCGCCGCCAAAATTATAACCCGTGCGAAAAAAAAGCTGCGGAAAAACGGCGTTCGATTGGAAATGCCGCAGCCGTCGGAGACTGGGGAACGTCTTGCCCCTGTGCTTAAGGTTCTCTATCTGATTTTCAACGAAGGTTACGCCGCTTCGACTGGTGACGAATTGATTCGCACCGATCTTTGTTTCGAAGCGATCCGGTTATGCGAATTCTTATCCAAGCACCCGGTAACCGCATCGCCGAAGGTTCACGCACTTGCCGCGCTTTTCTTGTTTCAGGGGTCGCGTCTTGCGTCTCGGGTGGATCAAGCGGGCGAATTGGTTCTGCTCGCCGACCAGGATCGCAAATCGTGGGACAAAGAAATGATTGGCCGCGCTCTGAAACATTTCCGGCTATCGGCAAGCGGCGGGGAGTTATCCGATTTCCATCTCGAAGCAGAAATAGCGGCCTTGCATACACTGGCCGGAACTTATAAAACGACCGATTGGCCCCGAATTCTGAAATGTTACGAAAACTTGCAGAAACACAGCTTCTCACCGGTTGTAGAGTTAAACCGGATAGTTGCTCTGGGAAAAATAAACGGACCGAAAAATGCCCTTGCTCAACTTGAGCAAATGGATGCATCCAACCTGCAAAATTATACTCTTTTCCACATTATCCGCGCCCAATTCCTGTCCGATCTCGGTGAGGCCGGATCAGCTTTGGAATCCTACAAAACTGCAATGTCCCTGACTCAAAACGAAGCAATATTGAAATTTTTGCGAAAAAAGTCCCGCCGCGTAACATCGGTGTGAATGTTTACGGTACTTGCTTATGCTCAAAAGCCGAATTATGCGAGAATAGATGATCCACTATTCAGCTTTGCAATCAAGGGGAAGTATTAAATGAATAAGTTTTACATCAGTTTCGCAACCGTAATTTTACTCGCTATTTTTTCGGTGAGTAATGTCAATACGACGGCCAGTGCCGCGCTTGTGTCGCCGAATATTGTCATCAGCCAGGTTTTCGGCGGCGGCGGCGTGGCGGCGGCTTCGCCTTTTCGCAATGATTTTATCGAGATACTGAACCGCGGCACGGCACCCGTGAATCTAAACGGCTGGTCGGTGCAGTTTTCCTACTCGAATAGTACGACCTGGCTTACAACACCGCTGCCTAATGTTACGCTTGCTCCGGGCCAGTATTTTTTGATTCAGCAGGCGCAAAGCGGAAACGGAAGCGGAGCAACCCTGCCGACACCGGACGCCGTCGGGACGATCAATATGCATCCGGTCGATGGCAAGGTCGCTGTCGTCAACACCACCGTCCTTCTAAGCGGAGCTTGCCCGACGACGAATCCGACAATTGTTGATTTTCTCGGTTACGGCAACGGCGGCTGCTTCGAAGGTAATACGGCGATCACCGGAATGGGTATATCCGTCTCTGCTCAACGAAACGCCGCCGGATGTACAGACACCGATCAAAACACAGCCGACTTCACCGTCGCTACTCCGGCTCCGCGAAATACTTCGACAACTACTGTTAGCTGCGGCCCAATCACGCTTCCGCTTTCCGGCAGCGGTTCGGCGAATCCGAATGTCGTTACGCCGAATGCCGCCGTTCTCCTTACGGTGCTTGTGACACCGGCCGATACGCCGCCAAGCACGGGTATCGCGGTATCTTCAGACCTTTCAAATATCGGCGGCCCGGTTAGCCAGGTATTTTTCGACAACGGCACGAACGGTGATGTCACGCCGAACGACAATATATTTTCGTTTAGCTATTTGATTCCGAATGAAACGGTCGGCGGTACTCGGTCGCTGCCAGTGACGATCACCGACGCGCAAGCCCGCACCGCGAATACGGTAATCTTCCTGAACATCAATGCTCCGTTCGGCAGCGAAGACCCGCTGCTGTTCGGCAATCCGTCGAACGCGACGCCGAATATCGCTAATGAAAATAATTACCTGATGTTCAAACCGCAGTATACGCTTTCGTACAACCGCAGCCGGGCGACGGCGAATTGGGTTGCGTGGCGGCTCGACAGTACGTGGATCGGCAGCACACCGCGACAGGATGATTTCCGGCCCGATTCGGCTTTGCCCGCGGGTTGGTATCAGGTTTTGGACACAGATTATTCGGGATCCGGCTACGACCGCGGACACATGACTCCTTCGGGCGACCGCACACGCTCCATCCCGGACAATTCGGCGACGTTCCTTATGACGAACATCATCCCGCAGATCGCGGCGAACAATCAGGGGCCTTGGGAAGATTTCGAAAGCTATTGCCGGACATTGGCCGGCCAAGGTAATGAGATTTACATCATTTCCGGCGTGTCGGGAAATATCGGAACCATAGCGCAAGGACGCGTGGTCGTTCCGGCTAGGACCTGGAAGGTCGTGCTAGTGATCCCGAATGGGAGCGATGACTTGAATCGGGTAAGCAAAGCGACTCGGGTGTTGGGAATCATCGTTCCGAATCAGCCGCCGCTGGACATCAATGCTCCGTGGCGCAACTTCCGCGTGGCGGTCGATGCGGTCGAGATCCTGACCGGCTATGACTTTTTCACAAATATTCCGAAAGGCACCCAAGAAATCATCGAACGCAGACGCGACCGCGAATAGGCAAACGTTTTGAGTTCAAACTTTAGTTTGCTCTTCGCTAACCGAAAGACAAACTAAAGTTTGAACTCAGAACTTTGCTCACGCTTTCTCAAAGATCACCTGCGCCACAGCGTGCTCAGCCGTGTGTGAAATAGATACGTGAACATTCGTTACGCCCAAATCCTGCAATAATCTCTTCGCTTCGCCTCTCACTTTAATCGTCGGCACGCCCTGATCATCAGAAATTATCTCTATGTCCTGCCACGTTATCTTGCCCCGCCATCCGGTTTTCAGCGCTTTTAGGAAAGCTTCCTTTGCCGCAAATCTCCCAGCATAAGATTGTGCCGCAGCAACGCCTTTTGCTTCGCAATAAGCTCGCTCATCCTCCGTAAACACTCGCACGGCGAACCGCGGAGTTCTGGCGATAGTGTCACGTATGCGATAAACTTCAACGATGTCGATGCCGATGGAAACGATCATGGAACAATTGCCGGTTGTCAGTGGCCAGTTGTCAGTGATTTCTGATGAGACTTTAGCAGATTCCGGCTTCTATTGGCGAGAGCTTGAAGGCGTAAAAGTTCTTGTCTGCCGCCCGCTTGAAGATGCGGGATTCACTAACGGTTTTTCTACGCGTCTCGGCGGAGTCTCACCGTTTCCCGCAAACGATCTGAATCTGGCGGGTTTTGACGAAGATACGAGCGAGAATATCTACGAAAACCGGCGGCGTTTTTTGAATGTGTTCGGCGGAAACCTAACGCTCGCGACGGTGTGGCAGGTTCACGGCGACGGCATAAAATTTGTCAAAACCGCTGACGATGCCGCTAATTCCGGAGAGAAATTCGACGCTCTCGTTTCCAAGCTTCCGGACATTCTCGTTGGAGTTAAAACAGCCGACTGCGTTCCACTCCTGCTCGGTGATCCTGCAACTAAAGCTTTTGCGGCTGTCCATGCGGGTTGGCGCGGAACCGTGCAATCGATTGCGGCGAAAACCATTAAAAAGATGATCGAGGTTTTCGGCACGAATCCCGCTGACCTGATTTGCGCAATCGGCCCGGCCGCAACTTGCAAAAATTACGAGATCGGGCAGGATGTGATCGATCAATTTCACGCCAACTTTTCCACAGGTGGAAAATATTTTACGCCGACTCGTGACGGCCATGCCCTGATCGATCTGCATCTGGCGAACAAAGACCAGCTTGTATATGCCGGCGTTTCGGAAAGTAATATCTTCACCGCACCTTTCTGCACCATGGAGCGTACCGATCTGTTTTTCTCCTATCGCGTCGAGAAAAAGCTGACCGGGAAAACGGGCAGGCTGCTGTCGGTTATCGGATTTCCTCAAAGGCAGAAGCCTGACCGTTAGGGAG
>JANMSP010000125.1:0-4296 GCA_031389475.1 Pyrinomonadaceae bacterium | reverse complement strand
AGTCGTTCGTGAACAGATATTGCTCAACCTGCCGGAGCAGGTGTTTTGCACTGAAGATTGCAAAGGTTTGTGCCAAAAATGCGGAGCAATCCGAAATTTAATAAATTGTAGTTGTGAAGAAAAAGAGATCGACCCGAGGTGGTCGGCCCTTAAGAATTTGAAATAGATTCCAAATTACAGATTACGCGTTTCAAATTAATAGATTTGAAATTTGAAATTTGAAACTTGAAATCCGGAGTAATTATGCCGAATCCTAAACGAAGACACTCGCATTCACGAACACGCCAGCGCCGTGCGCATGATGCCCTCAAAACACCGCAGTATTATTTGGATAAGGACACGGGCGAAGCGAAAGTGCCGCATCGTATCGATCCTAAAACCGGAATGTTTAAGGGCCGTCAGATAATCGACGTCAAAGAATCCGAATAGATTTTTGAAATTTTCCAAATTTTAAGTTCTAATTCTTATCAATGACTAATCAAAACGCGGGCATCATCGGGATGGGACACGCTTATCCGGAGGGCATTCTTACGAACGCCGACCTGGAAAAGATTGTGGAAACATCGGATGAGTGGATAACCACGCGCACTGGTATCAAGCAGCGCCATAAAGCTAAAGCGGACGAATATACTTCGCAATTCGGCACGCTGGCGGCTCGGCAGGCTGTCGAGCGCGCCGGTATCGACGTAAGCGAAATAGATATAATCGTCTGTGCAACGACGACGCCCGATCAGATTATGCCTTCGACCGGAGCGTTGATCCAGGCACAGATCGGTGCGGTAAACGCCGCCGGAATGGATGTGTTTGCCGCGTGTTCCGGTTTTCTGTATGGGCTGACAATGGTCGAATCGATGATTCGCACTGGACAAATAAAATACGCTCTTGTGATCGGTGCGGAAGTTTTAACGAAGTACGTTGATTATACCGACCGCGGAACGTGCGTGATTTTTGGCGACGGAGCTGGTGCAGCAGTTATCGGACCGGTTGATGAAGGCAAGGGGATTCTTGCTACAAAGATTCGTTCCGACGGCCGGTATGCCGAGCAGTTATACTCACCGGGCGGCGGAACTAAACTCGGCACAACGCACGAAACCATAGACAACGGCGATCATTTTTTTAAGATGAAAGGCAACGAGCTTTTCAAAATTGCCGTGCGCTCGATGGCCGACATTTCGGCTGAGATGGTGGAAAAGAGCGGTTATACGGTAGAAGACATTGATGTAGTTATTCCCCACCAGGCGAATCAGCGTATAACAGACGCCGTTGCTTCACGGCTTGGCGTACCCGAAGAGAAAGTTTATTCGAATATTGCAGAAATGGGTAATACCTCGTCGGCGTCGATCCCGATCGCTCTTGACGAATGCATACAATCAGGCAAAATCAAGGAAGGCAGTCTGGTTCTACTGACAGCTTTTGGCGGCGGTGTGACTTGGGGCGGAACGGTTATTCGATTTTAGATTGCGTATGTTTGCAGAAGCCCGCGTGTTAACAAGGGCGAAATGTTGCGCTATGCGTGGACTGTCAAAAGTAGGCTGGTAATTAGCTTGAATCGCCCTTGCTAACGCGTGGGCTTCTGCATTGAAGACAGATGTCGAAATTAGCATACATATTTCCCGGTCAAGGCAGCCAAGCTGTTGGGATGGGGAAAGACTTATTTGATAATTTTCCTGCCGCTCGCGAGGTTTTTGAGGCCGCGGACGACGCTCTCGGATTTTCGCTCTCGGAAATGTGTTTTTCCGGCGATGAAGCAGATTTGCAGTTGACGGCGAATACGCAGCCTGCGATTCTGACTGCATCGGTCGCGGCATTCCGGGCAATGGAATCGGAAGGTTTTGCGAAACCGGATTTTGTGGCCGGGCATAGTCTCGGTGAATACTCGGCGCTGGTGGCGGCCGGCGTTTTGGATTTTGCTGATGCGGTTCGGACGGTCAGAAAACGCGGAACTTACATGCAGGAAGCTGTCCCGGTCGGTACGGGTGCGATGGCCGCGATACTTGGCTCGGATGTCGAAACGATAGAATCGGTGTGTGCCGAAGCGGCTCAAGGACAGATTTGCAGCCCTGCAAATATTAATTCGCCTTCGCAGGTTGTAATCGCCGGCAATGCCGAAGCAGTTGATCGTGCGTGTGAATTGCTGAAAGAACGTGGTGCGAAACGGGCGAGAAAATTGAATGTTTCGGCGCCGTTTCATTGTGGATTAATGATGCCGGCACAGGATAGATTGGCCGAAGATTTGCGAGAACTTGAATACGGAAATTTCAGTTCGCCGATCGTGCATAATGTTAGTGCTGCCGCGAACGATGATACTTCTAAAGTTTGCGAAGCTTTAACGCATCAAGTGTCGTCACCAGTGTTATGGCTGCAAACGGTCAGGCTTTTAATTGAAAGCGGCGTTACTGATTTTATCGAGGTCGGGCCGGGAAAAGTTTTGTCAGGTTTAGTTAGACAGATCGATCGCGACGTTCGCGCTTTGAATGTCGAAAATACGGAAAGTTTAAGAAATACATTACAATCGCTATAAACAGGAGAGAATATGTCAGAAGTTCAAGATAAAATTAAACAGATCATTGTTGATGAATTAGGTGTGGATGAAGCGGAAGTTACTGAAAATGCCCGGTTTATCGAAGATTTGGGTGCGGACTCGCTTGATCTGGTGGAACTCGTGATGCGTTTCGAAGAGGAATTCGACATCGAAATTCCCGACGAAGACGCGGAAAAGATTCAAGCCGTAAGAGATGCGTACGCATACGTCGAACAACATAAAGCAGCGTAAATCGTGAGTCGTGAATCGTACATCGCTAATTAGGCGACGACCGATTCACGATTTACTATTTACGGTTCACGAAATATGAAACGTCGAGTAGTAGTAACAGGCCTCGGGTTGGTAACGGCGTGTGGGAACGATGTGCCGACGACTTGGGCCGCAATGGTGAACGGCGCAAACGGCGCCGATTACATCAAAAAATTCGACCCCGAAAGGTTTTCGGTCCAGTTTGCGTGCGAAGTAAAGGATTTCGATCCGCTCAGCTTTCTGGATAAAAAGGAAGCAAGGCGGATGGGAGCCTTTACTCATTTCGCTCTCGCGGCGGCGGATGAGGCAGTAAAAGACAGCGGCCTGATCATTGACTCGTCGAACGATGAGATGGTCGGAACCTATATTAGCTCCGGCATCGGTGATTTTTGGGCGATCGAAAGAGAGCATGAAAAATTGCTGAGTTCCGGGCCTGACCGCGTTTCGCCATTTTTTATCGTTTCGGCGATCGTTAATTTGGCATCTGGAAATGTTTCGATCCGTCACGGAGCAAAAGGGCCGAATTCTGCGACGGCCACTGCCTGTTCGGCTGGCGCTCACGCAATTGGCGACAGCTTTAGGCTGATCGAGCGCGGTGATGCCGATGCAATGATTTGCGGCGGTGCCGAGAGTGCCATCACGCCGATGTCGGTTGCGGGATTTGCCTCAATGCGGGCACTTTCGACTCGTAACGATGACCCGAAACGGGCCTCACGGCCGTTCGATGCTGAACGAGATGGTTTTGTGATCGGGGAAGGCTCGGGAATCTTAATTCTCGAAGAATTAGAATTTGCGAAAGCCCGAGGTGCAAGAATTTATGCGGAAATCGCCGGTTACGGAATGAGCGGGGACGCTTTTCATGTGACGATGCCGGACGAAACCGGTTCGGGTGCAATTCGCGTGATGCAGCGTGCGATAAAGGACGCGGGTATTACGCCGGAGCAGATCGGCTACATCAATGCCCACGGAACTTCGACGCCATACAACGATAAATTCGAGACTTTGGCGATCAAAAATGTTTTTGGCGAACATTCGAAAAGTTTACCGGTAAGCTCGACAAAATCGATGACTGGCCACGCTCTCGGAGCCGCCGGCGGTATCGAAGCCGTTTTCTCGGTACTCGCAATGCACGAAAATAAATTGCCGCCGACGATCAACTACGAAGTGCCCGATCCAGATTGCGATCTGGATTACATCCCGAATGTCGCACGTGACGCGAAGGTCGATTATGTTCTCTCGAACAGTTTCGGCTTCGGTGGAACGAATGCCTGTTTAATTTTTAAAAGATTTGAGGATTAGGCTTTATGCGAAGTCTTGAATTTACTTTTAGGCGTGAAGGCGAGCTTCTCATCGGACATTTGAACGATTACCCCGATTACGAGACCCAGGGATTTTCAAGGGTAGAATTAGTAGAGAATCTTTTCGATTTATTTAACACATTAAATGATTCTTTAAATTGCGAGAGAAAGACATAATTCATGTTTCAACTAAATCAAATCTTGCAA
>JANMSP010000112.1:0-2246 GCA_031389475.1 Pyrinomonadaceae bacterium | reverse complement strand
TACTGCCGCGAATGTCAGCTGGGGAAGCACCGGCGATATTCCCGCAAACGCCGATTTTGACGGAGACGGTAAGACCGATATTGCGGTCTTTCGCCCATCGAGTGGAGTTTGGTACGTGTTGAAGAGTTCCGATTTATCATTCCTGATTGTAACCTTCGGACTCGGAGGCGATAAGGTCGTGCCCTCCGATTACGACGGCGACAGCAAGGCCGACATTGCAGTTTTTCGCCCCGCCAACGGCGTTTGGTATGTTCTTCGCAGCTCCGACGGCCAATTCTTTGCTCAGCCCTTCGGCCTGTCCGATGATGCGCCGGTCCAGGCTGATTACGACGGGGACGGCAAATCCGACATTGCAGTTTTTCGTCCCTCAACTGGGATTTGGTATGTTTTCCGGACATCCGACAGCGGCGTTTCCATCGTGCAATTCGGATTAAGCGGAGATAAACCGACGGTTGGAGATTTTGACGGCGACGGCAAAGCCGATCTGACGGTTTTTCGCCCCAGTGATGCGGTCTGGTATCTTCTCCGTTCAACGTCAGGATTCGGTGCCGTCCAGTTTGGCCTCACCGGCGACAAAGCGCTGCAAACGGATTTTGACGGCGACGGAATTTCTGATATAGCGGTTTTCCGCCCGTCTACAAATGTTTGGTATTACATCAAGAGTTCCGACGGAGCCGTTGCGATACGCCAGTTCGGCGGCATCGGCGACCAGCCTGTTCCAGGTATTTTTGTAAGCGACTAAATGCTTTTTGGCATTTTTCATCTTAAGCTGCTGTGTTGAGCTCGGCCCACAAAGCAAGAGACGGTCTTGACCTTAAACGCTAAGAGTTCTATTATTTTTAATTCACGCCGGGGTGGCGAAATTGGTATACGCACTAGACTCAAAATCTAGCGGGCTTAACGCCCATGTCGGTTCGATTCCGACCCTCGGTACCATTCAAATCAGTTCAATGGTATTTTTTCGCTTCTGATCGGAAAGATTGGCAAAAGTTTGTGTTTCTGTGTCATAGTATAGGCACAGGGGGTGATATTTTATGATACATAATTTAACTGAGGTGTTTTCAACCTAAACAAATCTTTTGGTTCAGCCAGAAGTATTCACAACATAAAAAGCAGCATGCCTGATTCGGCATGCTGTTTTATTTTTGTCGCGTGAGTCTGCGATAATCGGACTACATTCGATATTATTTTAGACTCACTACTCTTTCTTTCATGTTGATTTCCGATTTCGAATACGATTTACCGCAAAGTTTGATAGCACAGGAACCGCTTCCTTACCGCGAAAACTCCCGAATGCTCGTCATCGACCGCGTCTCTCATTCATTCAGGGACGATGCCTTTTTGAACTTCACGCATTTTCTGAGAGAAGGCGACGTGGTCGTCGTTAATAACACAAGAGTGTTGCCCGCGAGGCTTTTGGGCAGATCGGAAACGCAGGCGAAAATCGAAATTTTCCTTGTGGAAGAGATAGAAGAAAAGGTCTGGCTGACGCTCGCGCGTCCGGCACGACGGCTCAAAGACGGAAAGACCATTTTTTTTGGGGATAAACTGACGGCAGAAGTTTTGGAAAAGACAACGGACGGAAAGGTTATCGTGCGTTTTGATGCAGCGGGGGATTTCGACGATATTTTGCACCATGTAGGTAAAACCCCTCTGCCTCCGTATATTAAGCGAGAGGCAACGACGGTCGATACGGATCGCGAACGATATCAAACGATCTACGCGACGAATCGCGGGGCAATCGCCGCACCGACCGCAGGACTTCATTTTACGCCTGACATTATCAAAAAAATTGAGAACGCAGGAGCATCGTTAACCGAAATCACGCTGCACGTTGGATATGGAACCTTCGAACCTGTTCGCGTTAATGAATTGTCCCGACACCGTGTTTCACCTGAGCGTTATGAAATTAGCGATACCGCCGCAGAGATTCTCAACAACGCCAGGAGCGAAAAACGTCGAATTATCGCTGTCGGCACCACGAGTTTGCGTATTCTTGAAAGCGCTGTGGCACTTGATGGACAATTGGCTTCTTTTGCCGGAGACACGAATATCTTCATTCAGCCCGGTTATAAATTTCGAGCCATTGACGGACTGATAACAAACTTTCACCTTCCGCGATCGACGCTTTTTATGTTGGTGTCGGCGCTCGCCGGTCTTGAAACAATGCAGAATGCTTACGCTCATGCCATTACTGCACGGTATCGTTTTTATTCCTACGGCGACGCAAGCTTAATTTGGCCGAG
>JANMSP010000095.1:0-10592 GCA_031389475.1 Pyrinomonadaceae bacterium | reverse complement strand
TCGGCGCTTTCTCGCTTGATTGTTTTGAAGCTTCATCGCGCCGCTTTAATTCTTCTTTCGGTACTGACACGATCTTACGCAAAAGAGAATCAAACCGCGTAAATTCTTCTGTACTGCATCCGCTCGGAACATTTATTTTCTTTTTCGTTTCGCTTTCATTCATTTTGCAAGACCTCTATTTTGAGAAGTATATCGCGCCCCGTCTATATTCACCTGCATGATTAACATTACCTCGTTCATATGCCCGTCAGGGCGAATTGGAGTCAAAAGCCTGTCGGTCTTTATATTTAACTCTGTTACAAGTCGGTCGTCCTCTAACAGACAGAAAAAGGGATCTTCATCATCATCTGGCACAGCGTCCGCAAGCTCTCCACCGTCGGATGGCAAGCGTAAGGCATCTAGCAATGTTTTGATGCGGTTATCTACATCCCCGCTGTTAGAAATCAATGACCCAGGATTTTCTCGACGTAAAAACAGTATGTCAAGACCGCAGATAAGGTCTAATCCTTTGTGAACGAGCGGAACGAACCGAAACCCGTTTGAGCGCACATATCGACGCGCGAGCGTCTCCATATACGAACAGTCAGGATCGCCGGGGAAATGCAATTCTTCGATCAATTTTGTAATGCCTGTTAATTCTGAATAATGACCCCACGCCTGCTCATCAAGCTCTTTCATATTCGGAGGCTTCGGAGGTAATTTAGTACGTTGATTAACGTCCCGGAATGTCGCTAGGACTGGATGCACTTCCCAAAGTTCTTTTAGTTGTTTGTGAAACTGCTTCCTAATCGCGTGCTTTTCTCGTACGCGGGTATTACTGTTACTAGCCGCCTTTAAGGGGCCTTCATAAACGAGGCGAAATTGCATAAGTGTGGTGTAACCCAATTCGTCGTCGGGCGGATCACTCCAACTATAAGACAACGGAGCGCCATAGGTGCTAATCATAGCGCACCTCCGGCGCTTCGGCAAGGTGTGTCAAGTATATTATTGCCAAAAAAATCCGTTGACTATTGATGCAACATCGTGCTATCTATGATACACGGGGTTGGAAAGGAGCCGCCCCGTTATCAAAGCCGTTATGCATGACAGAGACCTTGAAAAATTCAGAGGCGGGCCGACGAAGCCCGCCCAGGACCGGATGCACGTGACGATAAACAAATCGAACGTGATCGTCTTCAACAAAAACGCCTACCGTCAATTGGGCAAGCCGCCTTCGGTTTATCTTTACTTCAGCCGCACACGCGACCTGATCGTGATCGAGCCGGTGCCGAGCGTGAACCTGCCGGAATCATTTCCCCTGCTGGAAAAAGGCACGACCGGATGGCGCGTGAACGCCGCCCCGTTCTGCCGCCATTTCGGTATCCTGATCGATACGACTCTAAAATTCATCGAACCGGATATCCGAGACGGCAAGCTTAACCTTAAACTGTCCGAAACCGTCTCCGTCGCCCAGATCAGAAGAAAGCGCCGCAAGAATAACGATTAGGCGTCAATAACTATTGCGGAGTTCAAAGTTTAAGGTTCAAAGTTCAAAGTTAAGATTCTGTCCGACTTTGAACTTTGAACTCGGAACCTTGAACTCAGACCACCCCGGTCGCTATCGCTCCCGGTTCCGACCCTGCATAACGCTTGCATTTTCCATGCTGCGATCCCATTTACGATCTATCGGATCAAGGGAGTGCCGTAAAATCGACATTGCTTAGCTCATCCATAACATTTATCGTCCGCGTCGGGTCGACAAATTGATATCTCTTGCTTCGTACGCTTACCGTATAAGTTTCGCCTACCGGAACGTCGTAAAACTCATAATAGCCAAAGGTACCGGTCATAACCGTTCGTATATTTCCATTCGAATCGCTGAGCGTGACGCGGGTTTTCGAAATGCCGCGGCCCGCCGCCGTCACCACCCGTCCGCCGACCGAAACCTCAGCCGCACTCGGCGCCATTTGGACGATTGCAAACGGGGACAGCGACGCCAGCGGTTCCGTGCAGAGCGACGGAAAAATATTCGCCGCGGCCGTGCGGTTGATCCAGGCACCGCCTTCGAAATGCAGCACACGCAGATCCGTGAACTGCGCCGACGTGAATGCAGGCAAGTTAAAGCAGACGGTCGTATTGCCGGTAAAGACCGAGCTCGTCGCGATGTCGTAGGCCAAGCGCGTATGCGTGCCGATAGGCACGGCGGGAAAGAGCGACGTATCGAGCGGAATCTGCTGCGTCGTCCCGGCGGTCGTCACGGTTGGAAAAGTAACGCGGGCATCGCCGACGACGGTTGACAGCGCGTTTCCTGCTTCGTAATCGGCGCGAATTTCCGCCGCCGTCAAAGCACGGTTGTAGATTGCAGCTTCGTCGATCCTGCCTGAAAAATTATTGTTTCCGCATCCCGTCGGGTTGGAATTTATACGGTTGCCGATAGAGAAGTTATTGGCGTTGGCCGCAAAACTTCCCGAGATGGGTAGGGTATTTTGCAAAACTCCGTCAACAAAAATTTTAATGTTCCCCGCTTCTTTGACTCCGACTATGTGGTGCCACGCGTTCAGCGAAACGGGTGCGGCAAGAACGATAAAACTGTTTCCCGCGGAGTTGTTGACGCGGAAACTAGGAGCATCAAACTGATTTATGTTGAGGCTGTAAATGCTTGGTTCGCCGCACGAATCTTTGCCCGCGATGAAGTGAAATTTGCTCTCCGCGGCGTTTGCCCACGCCTC
Source organism: Pyrinomonadaceae bacterium (assembly GCA_031389475.1). GTDB lineage: Bacteria > Acidobacteriota > Blastocatellia > Pyrinomonadales > Pyrinomonadaceae > OLB17. The sequence continues at coordinate 7,884 of JANMSP010000095.1, read as the reverse complement.
GATCGTAAAATCTCCGGTTTGCACATCGAGAGAAGGTGCGTTACCGACGACAACCTGATCATCAATTCCGTCGAATAAGAAACCTTGCCCGACTCTGCCAACCGCAAAGCCCGCGCCGTTTAGTAATGTGGCGTTGTTGACACCGCGCGTGTCGGCGGCGTTTCCTTCGCCTTGCCAAAGCGAAACCAGACTGTTTGTGTCAACCACCGCGTTCTGTTTGAGTTTCCCGGCGATTCCGGCGTTGAAGATCGACGTGATTTCCGCGTCGGTCAAAGCGCGGTTGTAAAGCGAAACTTCGTCGTAAATTGCCTCAGCACCTCCCGATCCCGTTGACCCGCCGATGATAAATGGCTGACTTGAATTAACGAGCGTTCCGATTGTTGTAACCTTAGAGCTGTCCAAAACACCGTCGATATAAATCCGCATGGTGCTGCCGTCATAGGTTCCGACGAGGTGCGAAAAAGTGTTGAGTGGTAAAAGCGCAGTGCTGCCTAAAGAGTCGAATGTCGAACTGTTGCCCGCCCGCAAAACCGCTTGCCGGTTGGCTCCGAACACAAAACTATATGACTGACTGTCGAAGGCGCCGCAGTTGCCCTTACAGGCGAAAAACGAAGATCCGCCGATTCCCGGCTGACTTGGCGAAACCCACATTTCGATTGTATAAGCATTGGTAAAATCGAGCGTCGGTGAATCGGGCACAGAAACGGCAACGCCGGAGATTGTAGTGGTTTGAAACGCCTGGCCGACTTTGCCAACCGATATCTTCGAGCTGGCGCCAATGGTGCCGTTATTGTTGTTCCCTGAAATATCGATGGCATTGCCGTCGCCCGCCCACCAGCCGGCTAAACCCGAAGGAGCGGCCGTCGCCGACGGTTTGCACTTTCCGGCAGTCCCGGCGTTGGCGATTGCTGCGATTTCCGGAGCGGACAAGACACGGTTGTAGAGTGAAATTTCGTCATAGATTCCAAGCGTGTTGCCGACGGTCGAGCCGCCGATGGTTAGCGGTTGGCTGCTGTCACCCAAAGTCGTTACAACCGTGGTTGTCATTGAAGCATTCAGAACTCCGTTGAGGTAAATTCGCAACGTACCCAAAGTGCCGTTGCTCTCGTAGGATGCGGCGAGGTGGGTAAAAGTGTTGAGCGGCAACGGAGAGCTTGGAAGAGAAACAAAAGTCGAACCGTTGCCTACACGAAAAAAAACTTCTGAACCGTTATTGTTTAGGACAAGACCGTATGGAAAACCGCCGGGTGAACCGCAATCTCCTTTGCAGACCAAAAACGAAGTGCCATTATTTGCGCCAACTTGACCGAGCGAAACCCACATTTCGATGGTGAAGGCGTTTGTAAAATCAAGCGACGGTGTATTGGCAGATTCGGCAATCGTAGAAACTGTGTTGCCGGTGGGTGAAGTAGTCTGAAATGCCTGTCCGACCTGTCCGGCGGCAAACTGTGAACCTACGCCCAAAGTCCCGTTGTTGCGCGAACGAGAATCGAGAGCGTTGCCGTCCGCCGGATACCACGAAACCAACCCGACCGGCGCCGGGTTGCAGGTTTGTCCTGATACATCAACGCTCGAACCTCCGAGCATAAAAATCGCTGTCAAAAAAACAAAACTAAAATTTACAGTCGCCTTATTCATATTTACTCCTCAAAATAACCTGATATTTCACCTGAAAAATGCCGCGAGGCCGAGGGTCGCGGGCTGGATCGATATACCGAAAAAGCACAGCGGAAGACAGCGCCTTCTACATAACTTAGAGCCTCATTTACGGCAGCGCGTTGAAATCGAGATCGCCGCGTGCTCCGCTGATGAAAACGACTTGCGGGCTGTTGGCAAAGGTCGCTCTTTTGGCTCGTGCCGTTAATGTATAGGTTTGCCCGGTGCCTACTCCGGTAAATGAGTAGTAGCCAAACGAGCTTGTAGATACGGTTCGGACATTCCCACTCGCATCGGTTAGTGAAATCCGCACCTTCGATATACCGCGCCCACCGGCGGTGACGGCTCTTCCGCCTATTGTCACGCTCGCGGCCGGTGCTCCGCCGTTTTGATAGCGGGCCAAAGCAAAATCGGATGCAGCGGAGCCACCAGCCGTTCCCGCGGCGACGATCTTCCCGTCGCTTTGCAGGGCAACACCGGAAGCCGCGCTGTTTGGGACGGTGAATGCGGTTGTTTCCTTGCCGTCACCGCTGAAGGTCGTATCCAGCGAGCCGTCCGTGTTGTGCCGCGTTAATGCAAATACCGAAGAGTCTGTTACGCCCGCAAACCCAGCGGTAACGATCTTGCCGTCGCTTTGGATAACGAGCGATCTCGCGCTGTCGTTCGTCGTGCCGAAATCAACGAATACACGTCCGTCCGTGTCGAAGGTGGGGTCAAAGAAGCCGGCCGGTGTTATTCTTCCCACGGCAAAATCACTGAACTGGACCGGGCTTCCCGATCCGGCAATGACGATACCGCCGTCCGGTTGAATCGCCGCCGCAAAAATATTCATTCCGCTGATCAAAACACGGCCGCCGCCGCCGAAAGTATTATCGAGTGTGCCGTTGCCGAGATACCGTGCCAGATTCCTGTTGCCCGCCGCAACGATTTTTCCGTCGCTTTGAAGGAAAACGCTCCGCACGTCGGCATTTCCCGCGGCGAATTCAGTCGAAAGTTTGCCGTCGCCGTCGAATGAGGTATCGAGCGAGCCGTTTGTGTTGTAACGAACCAGAGCGAAAACACTTATTCCGGAAACTTCCGCGGTAAAACTCTGGCCCGCGACCACGATCTTGCCGTCCGGCTGTATAGTCACGGCCTGCGCCGAATCGTCGAACGTGCTGAACCGCGTGATTATTATGCCGGTCGAGTTAAAAGTGGTGTCGAGCGAGCCATTTGGGTTATAGCGGGCTGCCGCAAAATCGAAATCGAACTGCCGCCGCTGGGCCGGCCTACCCCGACAACGACAATTTTGCCGTCCGGCGCCACAGCTATGGCGTTAGCCCCTATAAGGCCTCCGGCCACAAGGGTTGTAACTTTGCCGTCAACGTCGAAGCTCAAATCCAAAGAGCCGTCAACGTTGTAGCGCGCCAAAGCAAAGCCGCTCGATCCCACCACGTTGGTGGAACCGGCAACCAGAATTTTGCCGTCGCTTTGGATAGCAATACTTTTGCCAAAATCCCCGATACCGTTGAAATCCGTCGTTACTCTTCCGTCAGTATCGAATGTCGGATCAAGGTCGCCGTCGGCCGCGGATGTCTTCGATGCCGCAAGCGCGAGTGACGAAATAACTAACGCCGCTGCTAAAAATAACCGGACTATTTGATAAAATCTGTTTTTCATTATTTTTCCTTACTGCTCTGCAGTCACGATATATAAGTTTTGAGTGAATCCCGGCATAAAAGCAGGTGCCCTTCGACGGTTTCGATAAAATGAATTTTTCCTGTTTCGGCTAGACGAAAAATCTCCCGGGCTCTCAGCCCCGATGCAGAAACGGATTCATCGATTCGCACTAATTCCACGTCCGCCGCACAATCCGCGCAAAACCCGCGAACCTCGCCTCCGCCGTTTACGCGGACAATGAAAAATTCGTGGCTTTCCGTCGTGATCAGAATTTTCTTTGCATGTGTCATGGTTTTGCTTTACACTCACCCTACTCTCTGGCTGAAACGGAGTCTTGAACTAACGCTCCAATTTGTATCCAATTTCTCTCGCGTGGGTAAAATGAACGAAGAAACACCATATTTGCGCGAATTCGGCAGATTCCGTCTCGACGCGCGGAAGAAGACTTTGTCGTATGACGGAGCCCCGGTTCCGATGCCGCTCAAAGAGCTCGAACTGCTGTGCGTGCTGATCGAAAATCGCGGCGAGCTGGTAACTAAGGAAGAGCTGCTGGACAAGGTGTGGGAAGATTCGTTCGTTGAGGAGAGTAATCTATCGCGGCATATTTATCTTCTCCGAAAAACCTTCAAAGATTTCGGTGAGAACGAAGAGTATATTCAAAACATCCCGCGTCGGGGCTATCGTTTTTCGGGCGAAGTACGTGATATCGGGATCGGTGAAATTGTCGTCGAAAAGCATACCTCGACCAAAACGCTGATTGAATTTCAGGATGAAACGGATGAATTCGCGGAGCCGATCCGGGATGTTAAAAAATTATCCGCGCCTGTGAAATCCGGCATTTCAATATGGCTTGTCCTCACATTTACCGCGGTTGCAGCAGCCGTGATAACGGGGGCTTTTTTCATTTGGAACAGTCAACCCGCTCCGGTAATTGCATCCACCGCCAAAATAAACTCAATTGCCGTCCTGCCGATGAAATCATTTTCCGCCGGGGCGGATGACGAGGAGCTTCGGCTGCGAATCACCGATGCTCTTATCACCAGGCTAGGCGGTCTGGGCGGAATCGCGGTCCGGCCGACGAGCGCGGTTTTGCCTTTCTCCACCTCCGAGCAGGACGCTTTGACGATCGGCAAACTACTAGAGGTCGATGCGGTTCTCGATGGCAGAGTGCAGGAGGAACGCGGCCGTCTGCGAGTGACGGTTCAGCTTATCCGTGTCGCCGACGGCGGGCATCTATGGTCGGAGCAGTTCGACGGGCAAGCGGATCAAATACTGAATTTGCAGGATATGATCTCGGCGAAAGTCTCGCAGTCGCTCGGTACGGGCAGACAAGATCCGCCGACCTTGGCTAAACGTCCGACTGACAACCCGGAAGCCTACGAGGCCTATCTTCAGGGACGTTATTTTTCAAGCAGCCGAAACAACGAGGGAATGTCTAAAGCCGTTGAATACTTTCAAAAGGCGGTGGTACTCGATCCAAAATTTGCCGAAGCTTACGCCGGTTTGGCCGACACGCAGTATCTATTGTTCGATTACGGTTTTATGGTAAATGCAGAGCAAATCGGTCTTTCAAAAGGCAACCTGCAGCGAGCCTTATTATTAAAACCCGGACTCTCCGAGGCTTTGGTGACATTAGGAACGGTGCAGATGCATCATGAGTGGGACTGGGCAAACGCGGAACGATCTTATCATCAGGCGATCGATGTCGCGCCGAATGCTCCGACGGCTCATATTCGATACGGGGCATTACTGCTAAGATTAGCCCGTTTTGACGAGGCCCAAACTCAATTTGAACAGGCCATAGCGCTCGATCCGCTGTCGATCACGGGAAACACGAATTTGGGAATGGTTTATTTTTGCAGTAAGGATTTCGCCGCCGCCGAACAACAATTCAAAAAAGCGCTCGAAATTAACGGGAAGTTCAGCGGGGCGCGTTGGTTTCTCGGGCGCTCCTTATGGCTGGCCGGAAAAAAAGAGGAAGCAGTCAAGGAAACCGCTCGCGCTCTAGAGCTTGACGGAAACGAGCCGCTGGCCCGCCGGTTCGAGGAAAGATCGCGGATTGGTACGCCGGACGATGCCTTCCGATTGCTGCTGTCCGAATGGGAGGCTAATCCCGAGAAGGCCAATCCGCACAGCCTGGCTTATTTATCGGTAATCCTGGGCGAAAACGAAAAAGCAGTGTCCTGGCTGGAAAAATCCTTTGAAGATCATCATCCCTGGACGCTATGGATCAAGGCCGCACCCGAATTCCAGCTTCTGGCCGACGAGCCGCGCTACAAGGCTCTATTGCAACGAATGAACATGGCCGATTGAAAGTGAGGATTTCTCAAGGCAGAAGCCCGACCGTAAGGGAGGGCTTTCTTCAGCGCTTAAACCTAAAAGCCCTCCCTCACGGTCAGGCTTCTGCCAAAACTTTTTAAATAAATGCAAAGTCGAATTGTTCCTGATGGATCGACTTGTCCGCCGTTACGTCCACGGTTCCGACAAGATGTTCGATTTCGTCGAAGACCTCTTTTTCGGTAGTGCGGATTGCCTTCGCCACATCTGGATGAACACGTAATGTCGTTTGCCTAACATCGTCAAGGTGTCTCGACAAACGCCTTGCTTCAGTCAGTATTTCGTAGCAGACGGTCTGCGGCGATTTCACCCATCCCGCACCCTCGCAGTAGTCGCAAGGCGCGCACATCGTTCGTTCGAGCGATTGTTTGACACGCTTTCGGGTCATGATGATAAGTCCAAAATCGTTAAATGAAAGCACTTTGTTCGGTGATTTATCTGACGCGAGAGCTTCCTGCAACGCCTGTGAAACCTTGTGCCGGTTTCGGCGGTCTTCCATGTCGATCAGATCGAGCACGATGATACCGCCGAGATCGCGAAGGCGGATCTGCCGAGCGATCTCGTCCACCGCTTCCATATTCGTTCGCGTGATCGTGTCTTCGAGCCGGGCATTTCCCTTGCCGACGAATTTGCCGGTATTAACGTCGATCGCGACGAGAGCTTCGGTTTGATTAATTACCAAATATCCGCCGGATTTCAGCCAAACACGCGGTTTTAGTGCCTTATCGATCTCCTCCTGCACGCCGTAAGCGTCAAGGATCGGCTCGTCACGCGTATAAAGCTTGACTCGATTCACCATTTTCGGCTGAATGCGGTTGACGAATTCGACGGTGCGCAGATATTCTTCCTCGCTGTCCACTCGAATTGCGGTGAATTCTTCCGACATCTGATCGCGAAGAATTCGCTGCACGATGTCGAGGTCTTGATGCACCAACGCCGGAGATTTAGCTTTTTCGGTTGTTTTTTTGACGTCTAACCATGTCCGCACCAAATAAATGGCGTCGTTTTTCAAGTCTTCTTCGGATATTCCAACGCCTGCGGTTCGAACGATAAAGCCGCCGGATGGAAGTTCCACTTCCTGCTTGATACGCTGAATAAGCGTTCGCAAACGGCTGCGTTCGGTCGCCGATTCGATCTTTCGCGAAACGCCGAGATGTTCGATGGTTGGCATATAAACCAGATAACGTCCCGGCAAAGCGATGTGCGAAGTGATTCGCGCACCCTTTTTGGCAATCGGTTCTTTTGCGATCTGAACGAGTATTTCTTGCCCTTCACGCAAAAGATCGGAGATCGTTGGCTGCGGAGCACGCTGGCTGCGGTCGTTGCGGTCGCTCCTGTTATTGCTCGGGCCGCGTTCAGGCCGGTCGTTCCGGTCATTTCTGGGGCTGCGTTCGCTTTGGGCAGGTTTTTCGCGAGTGTCGCGGTTTTCCCGATTATCGCGATTGTCACGATTTCGGTTGTCACGTCCGCCGCGGTTATCACGGCCTTCTCTCGGCTCGCGAGTGTTCCTTGTATCCTTTTGTTCCTGCGAATTCTCATCCGCTTCCGGAGTTTCCTCGACTTCCTTCACTTCTTTTGTTTCCTCATTCCGTCTGGAACGCCGGGCTTCGACAGGTGCCGGAGTTTCAGTTTCCGCTGCTTCAATCTCGACGTTTTCCGGCTGATTTTCATCAAAACCCTCTTCACCATTATCGCCCGATTCCGTATTTTCATCAGTTCCTTCGCCTTCCGGTTTGCGCCCGCGGCCGCCGCGTCTTCGCCCGCGACCGCCACGCCGAACGGTCATTTCCGCCGAATCGCCCGATTCTTTTACGCTTGCTTCGGCGTCTTCCAATTGTCCGGCTTCCGTTTTGGCTTTTCCACGCGAATTTTTACCCTTCGCCGCTTTTGCCGCCGGTTTTGCTTTCTTCTCTTTCACCGGAACTTCGGCTTCTTGCACTTCCATGGCTTCCACCGCCGGCTTTTTCGAGGCAGGTTTCTTCGCTCCCTTACCGCCGCGTGATTTGGCCGCGCTCTTTTTACCTCTCGGCTCGTGTGCTGTTTCTTCGTCCTCGTCGGCGATCCTTTCGAAACCGCTCGATGCATCCGAAACCGCCCCGATAAGCGAGCCGACCTCGGCTGCCGCGACTCCTTCCATGGAAAAGTTAAAAGTTAAAAGTTAAAAGTGAATAGGTGATTGTATCTTTCTAACCGTAAACTAACAATGATTCAAACTTTGCTTCTTGTTTTTAC
>JANMSP010000563.1:0-11585 GCA_031389475.1 Pyrinomonadaceae bacterium | reverse complement strand
GCAACTTATCATCACGGACGCTGGGTGTACGATGACGGCTGGTACTGGACACCTTACGGACATTTTCGAAACCGGCGGAGTTGGTGGTCGCCGGCTTTGGTCGTGATAAGCGTCCTAAATAACAATATTTGCTGGTATCCGCTTCCTTACGAATACGGGTATTACAATTATAATTATCACTGGACCACCAATAATTATTACGGTGGAAACTGGAATGGAAATGGGCACGGCAATGGAAACGGCAACGGCAATCCGAATCCTACGCCGAATCCGAATGCTAGTCCGACGCCGGTGGCGTCGCCTACACCGAGGCTCGGGCCGGGATCACTTACTACTCGGGAACAAAGGCTGGCGTGGCAAAGGACACCTCCCTTTTTGCGGGTGCCGCCAACGGGTGTCGTTTCGGTTCCGGCGGGAGAATTCGGCACGAACCAGAAAGTCTTTAAAACCGTCTCGCCAAACACCGCAAAGACTATTCTTTCCGGTGTAAACGATCCTGTTGAATCGCCTCCGCTGCTGCCGACTTATAGCGAAGTGGACAAAAGGCTCGACAAGGAGATCCGCTTGGAAAAGCCGTCGATTGTAAAGACACTCGCACAGACCAAAACCGGTGCCACCGACCGCAAATCAAACGGCCCGGTCGATAGGGAATTGCAAAAGACCCATATTTTCGGGAATCGAAACCCGATCCCGTTCAATCCCGGAGCTGATGAGCCCGTAAAAGGTGACCCTACCCGCAAGACGGGTGCGGTCGATCGGCCGATAATTGTTCGTCCGGTGGAAAGTACGGATAAGACGGAAGTTCGTGAGACAAGGGAGCGCACGAAGCCCACGTCGGCGCCGACATATGTTCCCTCTCAGGAACAAAAGACCGAACGCGAAAGCCCGCCTGTTCGCCAACCGCGTCAAGACGCCAAACCGCCGCGTGAGGAGCGCGAACCGGTAAGAGAGCCGAGGAACGATCCTCCGCCGAGAAGCGAACCACCCCCGCGTTACGATCCTCCGCCGAGGAATGATCCGCCGCCCCGGAGCGACCCTTCGCCCAAAAACGATCCGCCGCCCACTAAAAGCGATCCTCCGGCTAGTCCGGATCGAAAGAGTAAGGATGGGACGTAGCAGATAAATGATAAGAGCCCAGATATTATATCCGGGCTCTTATTTATTTCCAGCTTTTGGCTGTTCGTTAATTCTGAATGAACACCGATCTGTTGACGGTGGCCGGATTTCCGATTACCACAAACCGGATATTCTTAATGTATTTATTTGCGGCGGCCTGAACGTCCTGCGGTTTTACATTTCTAATTCCGTTAAGAAACTCGAGGCTGTTTCGCCATCCGCCGCCAATCAGTTCGTACCGGGCAAGCTCGGCGACCTGTGCCGCGTTGGTTTCCTGCTTGATGTAATAGGTCGTGAGGAAGAAGCCCGGAACACCAATGAAACTGCCTTCATCAACCCGATCGGCCCTCATGCTTTTTACTTCCTTGAGCATTACATCGACCGCCGTATTGGCGTCGGTCGATGTCACATAAATGTTCGCGGTATTCGCGGCGTTATCTCCCATTTCGGCATTCGGAGCATACGACAAATTGCGGCGGACACGAACTTCCTGATAAACGCGGCCCTGCAGAATCGATATCGCTACACGCATTGCATGGTAATCCGGATCTTTCAACGACGGAGCGGCGAATATTCCCTTGACGTAATTGGTCGGAATGCTTCGCTCGCTGATATCGAGAGAAGCCTTCGCAAAACCGATAGATTCGAGCGGTTGTTCCTTGTAAGTGCCGCGCGGAAGCTTGCCGAAGGAAGCCGTTACCTGCTTCTGAACGGCCTGCGGTTCGAGATCGCCGACGATGACCAAAAGCAGACGCGAAGTCTGTAATAGAGTTTTATGATAGGCACTCAAATCTTCGATTTTTAGCCGGCCCACGGTCTCAATTGTGCCGTTCGGTGAATTCGCGTACGGGTGGCCGGCGTAAACAATCTTGTCTTCAAGTGCCGCAAGTGAACTATCTGGGCTGACCGTTTCATTCCGAAGGCCAGTCAGTGTCCGCTCGCGGACGATCTGGAAATTTTCCGGTTTGAAAGACGGATTCAGAATTACGTCGGTAAAAATATCCCAGGAACTGTCGAAGTTTTGGCGGGTCGACGTCAAGGAAATCACGCCGAAATCATAGGCGGCACCGGCGCTAATTGAGCTTCCGGTCCGAGCCATGTCTTTGCGCAAAACTTCTCGCGGATACTTTTTACTTGATTCAGAGGCGGTAGACAGAGTCAGAGCTTCGATGCCGGCGTTTTGAGCCGTCTGGTTCCTGACGCCGCCGCGCGTGAATAGTCCGGCCGAAACCGTCGGCGAGCTCGGACGGCGTTTGAAAATAACTTTTAATCCGTTAACGTCGAATTCCGTCACGGAATTGTCAGTTGTGGCGGCAGTTTGGGAATACGCCGCAGGCCCAAGCGAAAATAGCAAAAACAATAAAAAAGTGAATTTCATATTACAAACTCAAACATCAACTACTTCCCGACCAAATCCTGACCGGTCAATTTTGTCGTCCTAAGAGCTGCCGGCGACATTAAGGCAACGCCAACGTGCGGCTTACCGAGGATATAGGCCGAAACGTATTTTTTAATATCGTCACGCGACACGGCCCGCAGATTCTTGTGATAGCCACGGTAATAATCCATACCGGTCGAAGACCACCAGAATCCGAGCGTGTGCGTGTATTCGCTCAATTTTTCACGGCGGTACAGGTCTTCGGCTTCGAGCAGATTTTTGGCGTTGGCGAGCTCTTCGTCAGAAAAATAATTCGGGTTGCCGAATTGCGCTACTTCGGCATAAAGAGCGTCCATCGCAGGCTTCGCTTTGTCCGGAGCGGTTTGAAGCGTAATGCGGATCGGGCCGATATTTCGCTGCGTGTAATAGTTTACGCTGACGCCGGCAGTGAGCCCCGAATCGACCAACGCACGCTGGAAGCGGGAGTTCGGCTGCTGAATTATGTACGAAAAAACGTCTGCCGCATAAGTGCCCGTATTGTCCTTGCCGATTGAAGGGCCGTGCCAGCCAACCTGGATCAGGACATTTTCCAGCTCCTGCTCGACTATTATGCCCTCACTTTTCGCCAAAGGCGGATGATCTACGATTGGGAATTTTATGAACGGATCAGGCCCTTTTTCCCAGGAGCCGAACAGTTCCTCGGCAAGCTTAAATACCTGTTCCATCTGAACGTCGCCGGTGACAATCAGCGCAGAATTGTTCGGTAAATAATAACGCGATTGGATCAAACGCATTTTTTCAGTGGTCGCGGCGGCTACGGTTGCCCGCGTACCGCCCGGACTTTTTCTTGACGGGTATTTATAAAAAAGCTTGTCCATCATCGTGCGGTCGAGATAATAATACGGCTCCGCTTGTTGACGGTCGAGCTCGCCGAGGACTACCTCAATTTCCTGCTTGAATTCCTCTTCGTCAAACGAAGGGAAAAGCATCGAATCGCGGATGTAACGAACGGTGGTCGCAAGGTTTGGGCTGGTCGTGCTGAAATAATAGTTTACATATTCTTCCTGCGTCGTGCCGTTGCGGACCCAGCCGATCTTGTCCACATCGGACAGATATCCGACATCGCCGATCTGCGATTTAAATCTCATTTGCTCAGTGCAATACGGGCTGGAAAAGGCTGAAAAACTAGTTTTACGGGCAGTCTCGCACCTGAAGATGCCTATCGCATTATTCGATTTAAAGAACATATGCTCGTAAAGATGCGACAGGCCGTTTAACTCTGGCGGTTCGGTAAACGAACCGTTGCGGACAGCCATCTCTACCGTTACGAGCGGCACTGAATTATCAGGCAATACGATTACTTCAAGGCCGTTAGGCAAGGTCTTGCTAACGAATGGAACGGCAAAATCCTGCCGCGGCTGAACACTCGCCGCCGCCGTTTTATTCGGCAGGGCTTGCTTGCTTCCAGCGGTTTGTGCGAAATTTAAATTGGTGAATAAGACTGCGGTTAACAGTGAGCTAAGGAAAATTTTTTTCACGCGAAACTCCGGGAACAAAATAAGTTTTTATGTTTACGCTGGTTTAATTGCAATGCTTAATTAAATAATCTACCACACACGGAGACTAAATATATGGAACGCGATAATATGATGCACGGAGCCCGAACGGCGTTGAACACAAATTCGGACACGCGGGCCTGGGCGGAAGAATATTTAAAGAATAAAACGCGGGCAGAGATGCCTGAATTGAGCGGAGAAGAATTCGAAAAGCACTGGAAATATCACAAACCCGAAATAATGCACGCGGGAGCAGCCGAGGCTATACAGGCGTATAGGGAAAGGCAGAAATGAAAATTACGAATTTCAAATTACGAATTACGAGCAAATGAAGACTCGTAATTCGTAATTTGATAATTCGTAATTGGTATTAAACTCCCGGCATCGCCTTCTTCAGCGGCTTTAATAAAAATGCCAAAACAACGGCCATAAACAGAGCCATGCAGCCCAGCACGATAAAGAAGCTCGACTGGTACCAAATGCTCCAATAAATACCGATCATTGTCAGCTTGTTGCCGATAGCCGTGGCAACGAACCATCCACCCATCAGTAGGCCTCGCATACGTATCGGGGCGACCTTAGAGACGAGCGAAAGCCCCATTGGCGACAGCATCAGTTCGCCCAAAGAAAGAATGCCATACGCCAGCAGCAGCCAAAAAGGCGATACCTGAAACAGGTAAGCCCGGTCCAGTATCGTAGCCATGTGAGGGGCGGCCCGTCCGCCGGTTACTTTGTTAGCTGTATCCGCTAATTTGGCGTCCGCCGTAAAATCCGTATTTTGATAAGCGTTTAATTTTGTCAGCACGTCATCTGGAACACCATCCGCCCGCAGTTTTGCGGTTGCCGTTGTGAGGTATTCGGCAAAGGCGCGGGTTCCTCCGAATTTGGCCTCCTTCAAGTCCTTGTCATCGATCTCAACATCGCCGACCTTTTTTGCCTGAATTTCCGGCACACCGTCCGATTTAAGATAAACGACAATTGTAGAAAGCGCTGAGGCAAATGATGAATCCGTCGCAACTTTTCTGTCGTTCAAAATATAGGAGTCGTCCTTACCCTTTGTGTTTATTAATGAATCGGCAATGTCAGCGGGTACGCCGTCGCCTTTTAGCTGATCGACAACCCGTGAATTTATTCGGAACGATCCGTTTGCAAGCTGATCAGCGGTAGGTTTTTGGCCTTCACCGGCGGTCGCGGCGAAGTAAAGCACGAAGAAAGACAACCCGGTCAATGTCATTCCGATTGCCATTTTCGTAGGTGTCGCGGGTTCCTTGCCACGTTTCGCCAAAAATCCCCAAAACCAGACCAATGGGAATGTCAAAATGATGATCCAGCCGGGATTGATTGAATTTGAGATAGTTCCCGTCACGTTCCATGCGGTGTTGTCGTCCGCCCAATAGGTAAGTGTAGAACCGTTTTGGTGGAACACCATCCAGAAAACGATGACAATAAGAAATATCACGATCAGGGCCATGATTCGCTTCCAATCAGGCACCGCGTCCATCAAAGCCTGCTTATTCCTTGCGAAGGCCGCGTGTCCGCCTTCGTCCTGATGGCTGATCCCGTGAGGAGGTGCGTCGACGGCTGTCGCCGCTGTGTCGGCTTGCTGCTCTGCTCCGCCGCGTTGTCTGGCAGCAAGTGCGTCCGGATCTTCGACTATAGCTCTCCATTTCCACAGAATTCCGACTGAAATGACCATTCCGAATGCGGCAACGGCAAAAGCAGCATGGAATCCGGCATACTGCCTGACGATTTCCATCACGATCGGTGCAAGGAACGCCCCTACGTTAATTCCCATGTAGAAAATATTGTATGCGCGATCCTTTAGCTGGCTGCCTTCCGGATAGAGGTTGCCGACCATCGTCGAAACATTCGGCTTGAAAAAACCGTTTCCGATGACCAGACAGGTTAACGCAAGATACACGGCCCATAAAGCCGGGATCGAAAGCAATCCGTGGCCGGCCATAAAGAAAAAGCCGCCGATCATTACGGCTTTGCGGTAACCTGTGATCTTGTCCGCGATCAAACCACCGATCAGCGGGCTGGCGTAAACAAACATCAGATAGTTCGCGTAGAGCGATGTAGCTTCGCCCGTCGTCCACCCAAAGCCTTCTTTAGGATCTTGTAAATAGAGCGTGAACAGTGCCAGCATCGAATAAAAGCTGAACCGCTCCCACATTTCCGTCCCGAAAAGGGCGTAAAGTCCAATAGGATGTTTATTGAGGTCGCCTGTAACTCCGGCATCGTTCAGTGTCTCAGCATTTGCGCTCATTTAGTTATTCACCTTTGTTCGTTGGATTTTCGAAGAGAGTTAGGCAGAATATAGCAGATAAAATTTGTAACGAAAAGGTTATATAGGTTGAAAGCGTTTTTAACTCATGTAGAAGCGTGTTGCAGAAAGGCCGATCAAACTGCGGATTTGGGTATAATGTGTTGGCAAATGGTACTTTTAGGAAGGTAGGCAATGCAGAGCTTAAATTTCAATATTTTGGTAAGAGTTCTTGGTGTAGCACGCAGAGATTCTATAATGGAGAAAAAATGATTCCTTTACTTTGCTTAATTGCCGTGATCGTCGCAACCTATTTAGTAGCTAAAACGGCAAAAGATACAGGCCGCAATGCCGTCCTTTGGGGGCTGATGACGCTGGGTGTCGGTCTGGGTTTTCAGTTGGTAATTCCCATGCTGATCGGAATTATTCTCGGTGTGGTGCTAATTTTAACGGGCACGCCGGTCGATCAGATCGAAGGAGCACTCTCCAGTGGCGAGTTGTCCATCATCGGTATTCTATGCCTGTTTTTAAGCTTTATCGGGATTTGGCTTATCATGAAGCAAGTTTCGAAAATTCCCGAAGACGGGAAGCCGATATTGGTTTCACCGCCGCCTCCGCCTCCGACATTTTGAAAATTAAGATAATGGAATTATTCAACACACTTGGCAAAGAGATTGAAGATCTCTGGCGCGATGTAAATTATAACGAGGATCTTTTTCCCGCGATTGCGGCTGCCGCATTGACGCGGGCCGAGTTGACGTCAAAGGTTTCTGCTTGGGAGATCGTCGAATGGACGCTGCGGCAGGATCAGCTTCCGCGGCAAAAGGATGTTCAGGGGCGATTTGGCGATCCGCCGATCACTCTATTTACAGCGCCGCGCTTTTACATAGATGTCTATTTTTGGATAGACGGCACGACCTCGATCCATCAGCATGGATTTTGCGGGGCGTTTCAGGTGCTGCTCGGTTCGAGCATCCATAGCTGGTATGAATTCGACCGGACTGATGCGGTAAATACCTTCGTCGAAATCGGTGAGATGAAATTAAAGCTGTGCAACCTGTTAGAGGTCGGTGATGTGCAGGAAATAAAGGCCGGACGGCAATATATCCATTCGCTGTTTCATCTCGATCAGCCTTCAGTATCGATTGTCGTCCGCACGGAAAAAAGCCCGTTATTTCTACCGCAGTTTTCTTATCACAAACCGTATCTGGCTATCGATCCATTTTTTGAAGATGAGACGACGGTGAAGAAGCTGCAGACAATTTCGGCACTTCTACAATTAAAGCACCCGGACGCCGACCGGCTTATTACTGAACTGCTGGAGAAAAGCGATTTTCAAACGACTTTTTCGATACTTTCGTCGGTGCACGGCAGTGTTCAATCGAACCAAATCCATCAGATGTTTAGTCTCGATGCGCAGCCGGAACGTTTCGACATTTTTCTCGAAGCTGCACGGCGGCGACACGGAGAAAAAGCCGAGGTCTTTACCAAAGTCTTTGCCCATCGGGAAATGCAGAACGACATCGTCCGCAAACGCAGCTTTATTACCGACGCCGAGCATCGTTTCTTTTTTGCATTGCTTCTAAATCTCGAAGGCAAAGAGCAAATATTCGCAATTATTAAGCAGCGATTTTCCGATGCCGATCCTCTGGAAAAGGTTTTGGACTGGACATACGATCTTTCGCAAACTCGTATCGCAGGTGCAACCAAACAAAATGCGCTAGGTTTTGAGACTTTTGACGATCTCGATCTGACCGTATTGGAAAAGCTTTTAGCCGATAAATCTGAAGAAGACCTAAAAGCCGATTTGAAAGAAGAATATCCGGCGGAAAAGCTTGAGGCGGTGTTAAGTGAATTAGACGCCCGAATAGCGAAAATACGCGGAGCCGTAATTTTTCGTCCACTTCTAACCGGACCGCGGACATCCTTGTCCGCAACCGCAACCGCAGCAGGCAAGGATGTCCGCGTTCCTTGATTTGCCAGAAAAATCGGTTTCCATTAGACTATCAATTCATGCCCTTGTAGCTCAACGGTAGAGCGCGCGGCTCATAATCGCTAGGTTGTAGGTTCGAATCCTTCCGAGGGCATTCAAGTTAAAAAGTTTAAGGTTCAAAGTTATCGTTTAACTTTGAACTCGAAACTTCGAACCTTAAACTTTTATTATTGGTAGCGCGTAGGGGAGTTGAACCCCTCTTTCAAGGTTGAGAACCTCGTGTCCTAACCGATAGACGAACGCGCCGTATTTAGTGCGGATTATAGCAATAATCGCCCGAGTTTCAAACATTAAACCGAAAATCCACGACATCGCCGTCCTGCATAATATATTCCTTGCCTTCAAGGCGGGCGAGGCCTTTTTCGCTGGCGGCCTTGCGGCTGCCGCAGGCTACCAGATCATCGTAGGAAACAATTTCTGCCCGGATAAAGCCGCGTTCGATGTCTGTATGGATCTCGGCGGCGGCTTTCGGGGCTTTGGTTCCGATCGGGATAGTCCACGCCCGGACTTCTTTTTCTCCGGCGGTCAGGAACGACATCAGGCCGAGCATTTTATATGCCGATTTGATCAATCCATCAACGCCGCTTGAATCGAGGCCGAGGTCTCTTAAGTATTCATTCCGCTCATCGGCTTCGAGGGCGACGAGTTCCGATTCGAGCTTCGCGCAGATCGCGACGACCTCTGCATTCTCCGATTTGGCGTGCTCCATCACCTTTTGAACGTGGGGATTGCCTGCCGGATTCGCCAGCGTTTCCTCGTCAACATTCGCGGCGTAGATCGTCGGTTTGCTCGACAGCAGGAACCAGGTTTTGATGACTGCTTTTTCATCATCGGAAAGGTTTGCGGCACGTGCAGGACGGCCTTCTTCTAGCACGGGCTGGATCTTGTCGAGAATTTCGAGGTCGCGTTTTGCATCCTTATCGCCATTCGCTTTGACCGCCCGAACCGCTTTGTCGCGGCGTTTTTCGACTGACGTTAAATCAGCCAATGCGAGTTCGATCTGAATCGTTTCTATGTCGCGAACCGGATTAACCGAACCTTCGACGTGAATGATATTATCGTCCTCGAAGCACCGCACGACCTGTATCACTGCGTCCGTTTCGCGAATAGTGGCCAGAAACTGATTGCCGAGGCCTTCGCCCTTCGAGGCCCCGCGAACGAGGCCGGCAATATCGACAAATTCCACAGTCGCGGGAACCGTTTTCTGCGCCTTATTCAGTTTTTCAAGTACGGGCAGACGCTCGTCCGGCACCTCGACGATGCCGACGTTCGGCTCGATGGTAGCAAAAGGATAATTAGCCGCGAGAGCTGATTCCTGCGCGGTGAGAGCGTTAAAAAGTGTTGATTTTCCGACGTTGGGCAAACCCACGATTCCTGCTTGCAGCATATGATTACTTGTTACGATTCAAAAACGGTTATTTTACAACTTTATCGGTTCAAACAGAAACCCAGTGGATATTAGTTCGTGATTTATTGATTCTCCCCGTAATTGTAGGGCTGGAGGTCCCAGTGTCCCAGTGTCCCAGTGTCCCAAATTATAACGACCGAAACCACAAAAATACACAGATTGTCAAAGATCAACGGTGCGTATGAACCGCCCGATAGATTTTCCTCTTTGTGCCATCCATTGTCAATCTTTTTATTGGTGAAACATCACCGACAGCTACCGATTTAGAAGTTTACCGGCACTTCAACGAGTTCCTGGTTTTGCCTTAACTGCGATATGGGTTAATTTAGTAAGAGTTTTTCGCCAATCTTATGCTTCTTTCACTCTTAATTGTTCTACTCATCGCCTTCGGCGGGTTAGCGCTGACTTACTTCTTCGAGAGGGAAGAATCGTTTTTGTGGCGGCTGGCGGCGGGGAATATCATCGGCTCGGCGATCTTTGGAACGGCCGGTTTTATTCTAGCTTCGTTTTTTGGATTGAGCGCAGTGATCGTTCTGGCGGCGATGGCGATCGCTTTGCTACCGTGCCTGACTCTGCGAAATGTCGAAATTCGCAAGAGATTCGCGCACGACAGGGCAAAGGCAAAAGGGAAACTGCAAGGAGCTAGTTGGACTAAAGCTGCCCGGCTTTTATATTACGTTTTTTTCCTGGCGCTTTTTCTCGCTTTTTTTGAGCGGGCAATGTTCGAGACCGCGCAGGGGATTTTTACAGGCGGCTCGAACAATCTTGGCGATCTGCCGTTTCATTTAGGCGCGATTTTCAGCTTTACGGAAGGCAATAATTTCCCGCCGCAAAACCCTTCGTTTGCCGGGGCGAGATTTTCGTATCCTTTTATTGCCGATTTTCTGACGGCTTCGTTTATGAAGCTGGACATCGGAGTTCGCGAGGCGATGCTGGCGCAGAATATTTCGTGGGCATTTTCGCTGTTGGTGATTTTGGAAAGGTTCGTTTTTAAACTCACTCAGGACAAGCTCGCTTCGAAGATAGCTCCGGCCCTGTTATTTTTCAGCGGCGGGCTTGGATTTATTTGGTTTCTCGGCGATTACGACGGGGCGCAAGGGGAAAACTTTTTCGATTTTATCTGGGCGATCCCGAAGGATTACACGATCGGCCAGGATTTCCGTTGGGGAAATTCGATGATCACTCTGTTTTTGACTCAGCGAAGCTTATTGCTCGGGATGCCGCTCACTCTTATAGTGTTAGGCTATTTATGGAAAATTTTCACCGCCGAGACGCTAAGACGCCGAAACCAAGAATCAGCATTCAGCTTTTACCAATTGCCGTTTAGCACTATCGCAGTTGGATTGATTGCCGGTCTGCTCCCGTTGATTCATCTGCACAGCCTCGCGGTTTTGTTCGTCGTGACTTTGTTTCTGTTCGCCCTCAAACCTCAGGAATGGCGTGAATGGATCGCTTTCGGAATAGGTACGGGAATACCGGCGGTACTTGAACTTATCTGGTCAATGTCGGGAACCGCGACGGAAACGAGCAAGTTTTTCGAGTTTTATTTCGGATGGGATTCGGGTGAAACCAATTTTCTATGGTTTTGGATCAAGAATACCGGGATTTTGTTCGCAATGATCGGTGTCGGGCTTTACCTCGTTCATTTAAAGCGGAGTAGTGGTGTTGAAGTACTGGAAACGGTTAAAAATAAAAAAGGGAAGAAAGAGAAAGCAGCCGATAATTCATCCTTCATACTTCATCCTTCATCCCTTCTATTGTTTTACCTTCCGTTCGCATTTCTATTCTTACTGTCAAATGTCACAAAGCTTGCCCCGTGGCAGTGGGACAATATAAAGGTTTTGATCTACTGGTTTGTCGGCTCGCTG
>JANMSP010000520.1:0-3703 GCA_031389475.1 Pyrinomonadaceae bacterium | reverse complement strand
GTAATTAAACGGTTTCTTGCGGATGTTCTACCTGAGGGAAAATCGGGAGAAATCAAACGTCTCCAAGCCGAGAAGAGAATAGTCGGGATGGTCGGCGACGGAATCAACGACGCTCCCGCGCTTGCTCAGGCAGATGTAGGGATCGCAATCGGAACCGGTACGGACGTCGCTATCGAAGCGAGTGATATAACGCTTATCAAGGGAGACTTGCGCGGAGTGTCAACGGCGATTGCGTTATCGAAAGCAACTATCCGTTCGGTAAAACAGAACCTGTTTTGGGCATTTGTTTACAACGTACTTGGAATTCCCTTGGCGGCCGGGTTGCTTTATCCGCTTACGGGATGGCTATTGTCGCCGATTATCGCATCCGCGGCGATGAGCCTTTCCAGCGTCTCGGTCGTGGCAAACAGTCTGCGGCTGCGTTATTTTTCGGTTGAGAAGTCTGGATAAAGGGGGTAATAAAAATGGATACAGTTGAAATTTTGGTAATTGCGGGCGGGATCGGCCTTATCGGTCTGACACTTTGGTATTTCTTTGGCGAGCGTACACAGGTCACTGCCGAGACCAACGAAACGGGATTCCAGGAAATAAAGGTAACAGTAAAGGGCGGCTATTCACCAGATGTTATTGTCGTCAAGCAGAACATTCCTGTTCGCCTTAATTTCTACCGCGATGAAACTTCGTCCTGCAGCGAGCAAGTGGTTTTTGGCGATTTCGGCATTGCAAAAGACTTGCCCGCGTATAAGACGACACCGATCGAGTTCACACCGGAAAAGGCCGGCGAGTTTACGTTTGCCTGCGGTATGAACATGCTGAGAGGAAAGCTGATCGTCGAGCCGAGTATTAGCTGAAAAAAAGAAGGTGTTGGTGAACAAAAATAAAAAGCATGATCGCCGGAAGCGCGCGAAAAAGGAGCGGAAGGAATGACCGAGGCCGAGTTCAGTGCGAATATCTAGAACAGTTTGCTATCGTGCGATCCGCCTTCCCGGAGTTTCTCTTTGTGATGCAACGCACAAAGTATGAACATCAAAAAACGTTAGATTAGGACGTAGTGAATTTGCTCTTACCAGCACGCAAAATTAAAATCACCGGCACTAGCTCTGGTCATTATTGCCCGAACTATGCAATTTAATAGAGGCCGCTTCCCCGAGACTTCGTCCAAACCTCCGTCAAACACTTGCGGGGATTGCGTGATAACGTACACATATGCCTGCAACCATACATACCAATTTGCCCGGCCTGGTTATATTCTACGCTGAGATGATAGTAAAAACGTTCATTACAGGGGTTTGAAAGCCGGGAACAATTTCGGTCCGCTCGGCACGCGCATTGCACTACCAATTAGTAATCTGGTGAAGTCCGGTTTCGGAGTTAGGATCAAATTGGCAGGCGGGGGTGCCGTAGATTTGGTTTTCCTTTCCAAAGATAGTGATGGGGAGGGAACGGGATCCAGGCGGTTACCTTTAAATGTGTGCTACCGCACCGAGCTTGCTTTGTATTGACTTACGATGAGAGATCTTCCAGAGCATTTCGCGTTAGAAAATCGAGTACTTTGCCGAACCAAGTATTTCTAATACCATCCCGTTGTAAGAATTCCAGGGATTCCGGCATTTTTGGCAGCCTATCGGTCATAATACATAGATACCAAGGACTAACAAGGGGAGGAATAGACAGGATCTTTCGAATTCTTTCGAGATCCTGTCTGTCCCGTATTTGTTATGGAGAAATATTGAAGCACCGAATATTCCGTCCGATAGTTCGGTGAAAGGTTGTGGGCGGGCGGTACATAGGAAATATAGCCAGCATGAGGATCGGCGGCATTGTTATTGGAAAAATCGGGATCATCCTGTTCTTTTGGCACTTGTTCAGAGGTGAGGTTGATTCGGATTATTACTTTGGATACGCGTCGCATCAGGTTATGTCAGTTGACAGCTTGATTTTGATCGGCGCAGGAGCTGTTTTTTATTTTTGGGGTAGACATCGACATATCCGCATGACGGCCCAAACGCCCGATGAGAGCGATTCCGTTGGAAAAAAAAGGAGAAAAAAATGAGTTGTTGCAAGGATGTGATGAAACCAATCGAGGCATCGTCGTGTTGTACTCCGCAAGATACAGTGAGCCATACCGCACGGGCAATGAAAGATTCTGGTTGCGGCTGTGCACCGGTGGTTGAAGATAAGGAGAGCTTCAAACTATTGGGTGTGTTAACTGAACGTGACATCTTTCATAGCGTGACTGCCGACAACCTGAGAGCTTCGGAGGTAAGGGTGACGGACATTATGCGTTCTGCGACGTCTTGTTGCGGTGCGCAGGAATCGCTCGAAGAAGCAGAGCGGAAACTCAACGAGCATCAGGCAACGAGCCTTCCTGTTGTGAACGAAACTGGCAGTTGTTGCGGCACCATCAGTCTGCACCAGACCGTTGAAAAGTAGCAGTGCGTCAGTGAGTGCCCCGCGAAAGTAAAATTTCTTGAGCGGGAAAATGAGGTAAGGGAAAATGCAAGCGGCTATGGAAGAATTGAGACCTAAGTTGCCCGAAATGGGTGAAACTTGTAGTGGAAAAATTCACACCTTTGCGAAATTCTGCCCACTTTATCTTCCGTTTTATTTTTTTGGTTGGGATTGGCCCTAAAATAGAGCATTTTGCAGAAGGAACGGCTAATGCAGATGCCAAAGCAGTATAGGAAGCCGTTAATTCAAAGAAGCAAGTTTCAATTATATAGGAGAAAATCATGAAGAAAACAATACTTTTAACTTTTGCAATGTTCGCTGCCTTGATCGGTTTTTCGACGCTAACTGCGGTGGCACAGAAAAAAGAAACAATCAGCGCGCAAAAAAACGGCAAGTTCCATCTCGGGAAATCAGCACGAGTCGGCAATAAGATCCTAGAGGGCGGAATGTATCAGGTCCGGCATGCGGACGAGAACGGTGAACATATTGTCGTATTCCAGAAAGTCGAAATGGGCTACTTCGGCAATATGGGCAATCAAACACTGGGACCGGAAGTCGCCCGCGTGAAATGCACGGTCGAGGCGGTTGCTAAGAAGGTCGGAGGCACGAAAGTTCTGATTCGCAAAAACGCGGCGGGCGAGCGCGAAATTTTTGAAGTCTGGATTCGCGGCGAGAAATCTAAACACATTTTGCCGACTTCGTAAATATCGAGACTATTGCGATGTCGTAAAAATTTTGGAGGGGCAAAAATGAATGATTGCACGGTTTTAACTTTGAACGATAAATTAAATACGGAAAACCCACAGCTTTTAGACGTGCGCGAATACGCGGAGTTCGCCGGCGGGCGAGTTCGCCAGGCGAAATCGTTCCCGCTCGGCGAACTCGAAAAACGTCTTACCGAACTTGACCGCGTCAGACCGATTTACGTGATGTGCCGGACGGGACGGCGTTCAAGCGAGGCGCAGAAAAAATTAACGGCTCGCGGTTTCGCCGATGTCACGAATGTCGCGGGCGGTTTCGAGGCGTGGAAAAAAGGAAATCTGCCATACGAACTGGACGAAAACGCGCCGTGGGCGTTGGAGCGGCAGGTTCGCTTCGCGGCGGGACTGCTGGTTTTAACCGGCGTGTTATTGAGTGTTTTCGTCCACCCGTATTTCGTCTGGCTGGCGGGCTTTGTCGGCGCGGGACTCGTTTTTGCGGGGGCGACCGACACCTGCGCGATGGGAATGCTGCTGGCGAAAATGCCCTGGAA
>JANMSP010000514.1:0-7213 GCA_031389475.1 Pyrinomonadaceae bacterium | reverse complement strand
TCAACTTCTTTGAAGCTTTGCGCAATCAAGGACCAAAGTTGATTAAGGCAATCAGTTTAACTCCCTTTTCGCGTGAAGAACTAATACAGGCTTGCTCCGTAGAACCAAACTTGAGCAAACTTGAACGTGCCCGTCGATTT
Source organism: Pyrinomonadaceae bacterium (assembly GCA_031389475.1). Lineage (GTDB taxonomy): Bacteria > Acidobacteriota > Blastocatellia > Pyrinomonadales > Pyrinomonadaceae > OLB17. Next base: position 7,073 of record JANMSP010000514.1, on the reverse strand, counting down.
TACGTGCGCGCGCGCCAAACGCGAACTGGTCTAGCGCAAACAAGCAGCGAAGGTCGTTGGGCTCATTGTGTCCTGACTTCGCGTGCGGGAATGGCGGGAGCCGTTTCAAGATGGTTAGGTTCAGTGGAAGGGCTTCCTGAAATCGTTCAGCGGTTGCAACGGGTTCAGATCGAAAATGCTCCCGCACTGGAAATGATAGAGCGTTATGACACCATCGAAACACTTTTTTATTTAGACCCTCCGTACGTTCACGATAGTAGAAATGATTCAAAAGCTTATGGCAATGAAATGAGCGATTTCGATCACGTCAATCTCGCGCATGCTCTTGACTCCATTCAAGGGCGAGCCGTTATTTCCGGTTATAAATCTAAATTGTATGACGAGCTTTTTAAGCATTGGAACAGGATCGACGCAGATGAAAAGATTTGTAATTCGTCAAAAGGCATGCGTCAGGAATCGCTTTGGATGAACTTTTCTCCTAAACCGCCCACCAATGAAGACGATGCCTCTTAACGCTGAAACCGCTAAAAAAATACTGGATGAAATGTGGGCTGAAGTACTAGGAGAGCCTGACTTCGATATTGATCCAATTATTGACGCTCTAATCGATAGTAGTAGTGTATCTATTCGTTTCTGCTTGCCGACTCAACTTTTGGGGAAACTCGCTGATCCAAAACTGGATATTCTATGTCTTCAAAAGGGCGACGGATCGCTTTCATCAATGTGGGACCCGCGAGGCTTTGCTTCCCGCGTAATAGTGCCCTGGATGTCCGAAAATCAAAATGTGCTGGGAACGAGTACCGATCCGTACGTCAGCAAGCCGCTGCGAAAACCTCGCTTGAAAGCTGATCCGGGAAACGTAAAAAATAAAGAGGATTGGAAATCCATTTTCGTTGTTTTGAGTGAAGTCGAAGCAAGGAATAGCGTCAAATTTACCCGCAAACGGATGATGCAAACTCTGCGGAGCATTCGTAGAAAGTTGACGGAGAGCACCTTCGAATACTTTGTACCTGAGCGCATCAGTTTGGATCAAACACAAAAATTGGTTAATGCATTTATGGCCGAGGGAAGCGGCGGTGATAGAGGGCTATCCGTAGCGGCCGCACTCTTTGAAACGCTCGGAAAGTTCTTTGGGCTTTACAGCGAAGTTAGACGGGCGGTAATAAATGCATCAGATAGCTCGACGGGCTTGACTGCCGACATTGAATGCCTTGACGAAGAAGGCAAACTTAAGCTTGCAATTGAGGTTAAAGAACGGAATCTAACCGTGACAGACGTGAGAACTGCCGTGTTGAAGGCACGTCAATCGGAAATCCGGGAATTTCTTTTCAACTCGCCTAAGACAAACCCGACTGATCAATCCGAGATCGACGAGCTTATAGAAAAAACTTGGGCGTCAGGAACGAATCTCTATCGCCTTTCTATTACGGAACTCATTCAGGTTGGACTTACGCTAACGGGAGAAGATGGGAGAAAGGATTTTTTAAAGAATATTGGCGAACAATTGAATCGGTTTAATACTCAACCCGTAAATCGACAACGCTGGAAACAGCTTCTGGAAAAAATTTAAACTAGGATAATCTAATGTCTTTGGTGCTATAATTAGCAAGTCGGGTTGGCGCTTACCTACGAAATAATTCGCCAACCCGACTTAAAAGCGACACTTACATACGAGATAAGTATCACGCCCGACGTTGCCGCGTCGGGCCTCTGCTTTTAGACAGAACTTAATTCCCCGTCATTTGCAACCGGTCGCGGCCCGATGTGCTGTCTCTTGAGAAATCGAAACAGCGTGAATACTGCCGCTTCTTCCTCGTCAGTCATATCGGCCCCTTTGAATATCTCGACAAGAAAATCATACGACGTTTTCGCCATGAACTGTTGCTGCGGTGGTGGTTTTGGCGATTCGGACATAATTGCATCCGGCTTGTCGTTCTCCGGTTTGTGGCCGTCATTGACCATTTGAGTTTTTGGGGTCTTATCGCTTGCCATTCCCCGTACTTGAAGTTTGCCGTCCTCTCGATCCATTAACAGGCCTGCAAACTTGCCTGACGACTGAAAATGTATTATCCAATCACTCGCCAATTTCTGGGGAATATTTTCCTGTTGGGTAAAAGCATTTTTGAGAAATTCGTCTTGCGGCAAAATTTTACCCACGAACTTCTCGTAAACGAGCTGAAAAGGTTCAATTTGCAAAAATGCGGTTTTCAATGCCGCATTTTTTTCTGCTTGATCTTGCGGGGCAGCAATGCGTTCCCCTATATCACTTAGCCTAATATTCTCCTCGTCCGTGACGACAAGTCCGTAATGCTTTAGGGTTTGAAGTTTCCTAACAAATGAACTGCTTTTCCGTGTATTGCCAGTTATGTCTGAAAACTCATCAAGCGTTGCATTCCCGCCTGCCTTTTCGTAAATGTCTATCGCCAGTTGAACCGATTCGCCGAGATAATACCGGGGCGGATGCCCGCCTGGTTTAACTCGCTCTTCTCTTTTCTTTTCTTTCTTACTTTCCATAAGACACACTTCGACTACGCAAAAAATGCGGATTATTGTTGAAATATAGATCGGAGGTGTGTTAGGGTTGTTTTAGTAAACGCCCTAATGGCTAAAATTGGTGGCCTGAATCGCCAAAAACCGACCACCAACTCCGCCTGTCACATCCGAGGAACTAAAATTTAGTTCCTCGGAATTTATTATCCACAAGCGAGCGTGAATTGCAAGCAGTAATTCACGTCGTTCTGTTTTAAATCTGAACGGTGCTTTGTGTTAATGGCAAGCGTCCGGGTTTCCTTAATCACTCCTAATACAACCTAAGTGTTATTATATGTCTAGCCCAAACCCTTATATTAACAGCCTCTAAGCAAAAAGATAGTAATGGAAATGGATCAAAACTGTATTGTTTTACGACCATAATAGGGGGTAGCGAGCGGCGCTAAACCATCTGCGAGTTACTCTATGAAGGTAGAAATAAAATTATTTTTTTGTGGTAGATGCGTCTTCGATCCTGACTTTTTATAATTGATCTGCTCATAAATGTGTCGAGTATTTATTGCCGGACAAGAAACGTTGCATCCGTGAAATCTTGTGTGATAGACTCAACACTCTAAAAATTATCTTGAGGGGTTGGGAAATCATGCTGCGACATATTTATGACAGGTTGGAAGTGACGGGTGATTTGACGGCGGTGTTTGATCCGAGGGCGGCGGACGGGTTGGAGAAGGCGATCGAGCACTTGCGGCAGGTAGGGAACGGGAAGATGGTCTGGCTGCGTGCCGCGACGACCGCCAAGGCGGGCAGCTACCGGCTGCAGGTGAATTCGTTCCTGACCTACGACGAGGTCAACGGCAAGACGGAAGCCGAGATCTGGCGGATGTTCGACCTCAACACCGACAAATACATCGAAACCGTCATCCGCGCTAAGGTAAATTATTTGGCGTATTAAGTGAGCGGTACTAAACCTTTTCGAATTTCTCGACGATCCACATTTTTACGAGTGCCTGGCGGGAGACGCCGATGCACTTTGCTTCGTCGTCGAGGCGGTTTACGACCCAGCGGGGGAAGTCGATGTTGACTCGCTGCGGTTGTTGATTAATGGGGCGGGCGGATTTCAGATCTAGGTATTGGATCACGTCTTCTTCGCCGCGATCGAATATTTCGTCAAATTCTTCAGTTGTTATCATATAACGCGATCTTCTTTGTCCTCGATCTTCTGACCGAGATTATTCGGATATTCGATTCTCGATGCGTGAAAACCGCCGTCCAGTATTTCCCGCCCAGCCTCGCGACCACCAAGTAGCGAATTTCGCCATTCAATTCTACTCTGTACGCGTAACCACGTTCGTCAAGCCAAAGTGATTTCGCTTCTTCAAAATCGATGCCGTGCTTTTGCTTGTTAGCTTCGCTCTTTGCCGCATCATACTCAAATTCCATACCAATTATATACCATAATTATACCAGATGGAACAATTATCATTCATCAAAGTTGCTGAGAAGCTTTAACGAAAAGCCTATGTATGACAAAATTACTTTGTAATTACCGGATCGAACAGAGAACAAGCGATAAGATGGACGATAAATACAATATAAGTAAAAGCCGGAAGCCGGAGACGAAGCAGGAAGGGATTCAGCATCGGATCGAGGATTTGGTGAAGCGGCGGGATTCGAGTTCGGACCTCGGCGAGAAGCAGGCGATCAATGCGGAGATCACGAAGCTGTTTGCACAGTATCAGCGGCTGAAGCTGTGAAGCGGATGCGGCGGGTGAAGCGGTTGAGTTTGAAGAATCCAAATGCCGGAAATGGTCCAGCGAGCTGGTTTTGAAAATTCAGTAGTTTTACATCGACCTTTTACACCGATTTCGTAGCCCCCGCGGAACGTCCGGTCGGCCTTCGCGGCTTGCAAAACTACTCCCGATATGTTTTTAATAGAAATCTGATGACAGCTATTGTTCTTCATTTTCATCACCTCCACCACCATGCGCACCTACATCACGGGCGCGGGCTAATCTAGTTTTCTAAAGAATCGATACCTAGAATTTATGCATTTCGCTCGGGGCTTGAAAAAGTTCAAGGGTGGAATTTTGCCGTTTTTACAAACAAAAAATGAAAGGCCAAAAATTAAAAATAGCCATACAAAAACAGGGTCGCCTCCATGAGGGCTCGGCCGCATTATTAAAGAAATGCGGGATCGGATTCTCTAATGGCTTCGGGAAATTGAAGTCCGAGGCGGAGGATTTTCCGCTGGAGATTTACTTCCTTCGGGACGATGACATCCCGAATTATGTAGCCGACGGAGTAGCAGACATCGGGGTCGTAGGCGAAAACGTGCTGGCGGAATCGCCCTGTGATGTTAAGACGATCGAGAAGCTGGGCTTTGGTAAGTGCAGGCTGTCGCTGGCCGTTCCGAAGGGCTTTGAATACGCCTCGATCACCGACCTCGAAGGCCAGCGGATTGCGACCAGCTACCCTCGAATTTTGCAAAATTACTTCGATTCTAAAAGGGTAAAAGTGGATATTCACGAGATCAGCGGCTCGGTCGAGATCGCGCCGTCAATCGGTTTGGCGGATGCGGTGTGCGATCTGGTTAGCTCGGGAAGCACCTTGTTTTCCAACGGTTTACGCGAGGTCGAAACGGTGATGCAATCGGAAGCGGTATTGATCGCCCGCCCGGATTTAAGTGCGGATCTTAACGCTATTCTAGACAAACTTCTGTTCCGCATCCGCAGCGTAATGGCGGCCCGGGAAAACAAGTATATTTTGCTCAACGCCCCGCTAAATAAGGTCGAAGAGATCGCCCGCATACTGCCCGGCATGAAAAGCCCGACGATGATGCCGCTCGCCGAACCGGGCTGGACATCCATTCACTCGGTTATCGGCGAACACGATTTTTGGGAGGTTGTCGATAACCTAAAACGCGCCGGTGCTGAGGGAATTCTAGTGCTGTCGATCGATCAGATGATCAGGTAGAAATTTATGAAGGTAATAAAATATCCGCCGAGAGAAGATTGGGAAGAAATATTGAAGCGTCCGGCTTTGGATTCGCGATCTTTGGCGCAAACGGTCGAGAGCATTTTATCGGATGTTCGCGACAACGGCGATGAAGCGCTCCGCCGTTATGCAAGCCGATTCGACAATATCGATCTGGATGTTTTTGAAGTGACCGAGGACGAATTCGCCGAAGCCGACGGTCTTGTTCAACAGGAATTAAAGGACGCAATTGCTGTGGCGAAGGCGAATATTGAAAAGTTTCACGCTATTGTGCCTGAAGAGCCGAATGTCGTAGAGACAAGTCCCGGCGTTTCTTGCTGGCGAAAGACCGTGCCGATAGAAAAGGTTGGCCTTTATATTCCGGCGGGAAGCGCTCCTCTGTTTTCGACCGTTTTAATGCTAGCGATTCCGGCGAAATTGGCAGGTTGCACTGATATCATAATGTGCTCGCCGCCCGATTCAAACGGAAAGGTTAATGCGGCAACGCTATATGCGGCAAAGGTTTGCGGCGTAACGCAGGTATTCAAGATCGGTGGAGCACAGGCAATTGGGGCAATGGGTTATGGAACTCAGTCGGTGCCGAAAGTTTACAAAATATTCGGGCCGGGCAATCAATATGTCACCGAAGCCAAACAGCAAACATCGAAAGCCGGTGTAGCTATCGACATGCCCGCCGGGCCTTCGGAAGTGGCTGTGTTAGCGGACCGAACGTCGATTCCCGCCTTCGTCGCGGCTGACCTTCTGTCACAGGCCGAGCATGGGCCGGACAGTCAGGTTTTGCTGGTTACGACTGATGAAAGCGTGATCGAGGAGACCCTTGCAGAGATTGCGAGGCAGATTGCAACACTGCCCCGACGTGAAACTGCTGAGGCAGCGATGGCAAATTCAAAGGCGATTGTGGTTGAAAGTATCAATATTGGCGTCGAACTTTTAAACGAATACGCGCCCGAACATTTGATAATCGCGACTGAAAACGCCGACACAATTGCGGAACAGATCGTAAACGCAGGATCAGTCTTTATCGGCAATTATTCGTGCGAAAGCGCGGGCGATTACGCATCCGGCACTAATCACACGCTGCCGACGAACGGCTACGCACGTGCTTTCAGCGGGGTTTCCGTAGAAAGTTTTACGAAGAAAATCACATTTCAAAAGCTCACCGCAGCAGGCATTCGAAATCTTGGGCCGGTGATTGAAAAGCTGGCCAGGGCTGAAGGGTTAAACGCTCACGAACGAGCGGTTTCAATTCGGCTTGAAATGATCGGAGGCAGCGATGGCATTTGATCCTGAGAAAATTGCCCGCGAGAATATCCGGCGGCTCATTTCGTATTCCTCCGCTCGTCACGAGTTCGCGGGAAACGCCGAAATATATCTAGATGCAAATGAAAATGCGTTTGGTTCCCCAGTTGAAACGCAACTAAACCGTTACCCTGATCCTCTACAAAGGGCATTGAAAAATAAAATAGCAGAACTAAAAGGTGTGATTGCGACTCAGATTTTTCTGGGAAACGGCAGCGACGAGCCTATCGATCTGTTATTTAGAATATTTTGCGAACCCGGCCGCGATGAAGTAATTATTTGTCCTCCCA
>JANMSP010000438.1:0-2731 GCA_031389475.1 Pyrinomonadaceae bacterium | reverse complement strand
ATATTCATTGCCGTAACTTTCGCCTGCTCGGCAAAATAAGCGGCGCCGAGCAGTCCCTGCTCTTCGCCAGGAACCGTCACGAAAACTATCGTCGCATCGAACTTCTGTTTCGACATCACACGGGCCAGTTCGATCACTGCCGCCGTTCCCGATGCGTCGTCATTCGCACCGGGAGCATCGCACTTAGCATCCGTCGGCGACGTGCACATCGAATCGTAATGCCCGGACACGACGTAAACCCGTTCGGGATTCGTCGTACCTTTGAGCGTGGCAACGACGTTGGTGAGATTGGTAGGTTCCGGGATGCGGTTAGCCTTCGGCTGCAGAAACGTCTGCTTCTCGACCGTCAAACAATTCCCGCAATCCGCGCTGATCTTCTGAAATTCACCGAATATCCAGTCCCGCGCCGCTCCGATACCGCGAGTAGGATTATCCTGTTCCGAAAGCGTATTGCGCGTGCCGAATGATACCAGTTTTCGGATGTCTGTCTCGATTCGCTTGGCGGAAATCTCCTTGATCATCTTCGCGATTAACGGATTAGGTTTTTCTTTGAAAGTTTGCGAGACGACGGAGAACGCGGACATGAGCAGGCACAATGCGGCTGAAGCGATCAGTTTCAGTTTCATAAGTTTTAAGTTAAGTTCAATTCCTCTTGTTCGGTTTTCGCTCCTCTCGTTCCGTGGTAAAGATCTAAATCTGACCACGGAATAAGACGAACATTAACGGAACAAGGCGAACAAGATTGAAGTCTCAGATTATCATAAACTAGCGATTCATCACATCGAAAGCCTGCAAGCGGCTGCCGTCCGCCGAGTAAAGAAGCCCAACGGTTTCATCCGTTACAAATTGAGCGTCCGGATCGGAAGCCAGGATGAACCGCGCGTCGCGGCCGTTATGAATATTCACGCCGACTAGGCCTTTGCGGTCGAAGGGCTTCGGCAGATCGGTATAAAAATACATGAAATTACCGCGAAGTTCGCTGAGGCGTTTGCGGCGAAGTAAGTAACTAGAAAGACGCTCGACCTGGCGGATAGGATCGAGGCGGTCGAGAATGCTTTCCTGCACATCGGCACGCGAAGGCGTTGCTCTGCCCACGACGCTGCCGATAATGCGGCCGCGGATATTTGAGGGCGTGATTATTTCTATTCCGCTGACGCGATTTAGCAGATTCGGCGTGCTGCCAAGCGAACCGAAGGAATAGATCCGCCGCGTTACATAATTCCTGGCCGAATTGCTGGCTAGCGTCGTCAGGTCGAACGAACCGAATCGCGTTTTCAAACCTGACCAGCGAAAGGAATTTATGGCGCTTCCGATATTTAAACCCGTCCGTGCAAAACCGATTGCGGATGTTGCCAGGCCGCCGTAGCGGAAATAGAGAGCCGTTGCACGCAAGGCAATTCCGGCGATGACGCGAAATGCACCGCGCGACGGGGCTTTGTGGCGAACGCGCCAGACCTCGCTGGTTTCAAGTTTCAAGTTTGATGTTTCAAGTTTGGTTTTCGGCTGAAATGTAATATGAAGATTTTGAGATAGGGATTCACCTGAAGCCTGAAACCTGGAACCTGAAACCTGAAACGCCGCGATCTCATCTTGTCCGCCGACAACCGCCTGTCCGCCTTCGTTCATTAAAACAAATTGGGCTTTTTTTATTTTGTGTTCGAATTTGCCGATCCGTTTGCCGCTTCGGGCGTCAATCGTCATCAGATCGTCCTTATCGGCTATTAAAATCGTTCCCGCGTCCTTGAATACAAAATTCGTCAAGCCTTTATCCGCGCCTTTAAAACGCCATAACGTTTTGCCGGTTTCCGTGTTAATAGCCGAAATCCCGAACGGACCTTTCGATTCGATCTCGCCATCTTTTAGCCGGGTAAATTGCCCTCCTGTTCTCACAAAAAGCGTTTTGCCGATCAAAGCCATTTCCGCGCAAATTCCTAGGTCGTCGGCTTTCCAGTCAACCGTTCCAGTTTTGCGATTTACCGCGCGGATTTTTCCTCTGCCCGAAACGTAAACACGCTCGCCGTCGATCACCGGATCGGCCTCGGTGAGAGCCAGACCGCTTTCATTTATCTTAAATTTCTCGCGTTCCTTTTCCTTGCCGGTGCGGGCGTCGTAGCTGGTCGCGCCCTCGTAAAACAGAAACAATCGGCCGTCGATAAGCAGCGGCGCCCGGTAATTATCGAGCGTATATGCAATTTCCCCCAGATTCTCACCAAACCGCGACGGCATCATTTCAATGTCGCTGTCGAACTCGCGTTTCCAGAGCTCCTCGCCTGTCGATAACGTTAATACGTGCAGAATCGGCTTACGTTTGAATTCTTCGCCCGCATTGCCGCGCGGATCTTTTACCAAAACCACCGCTATCAGATCATTCGCCGGATCGACCGCAAGCTGCAAAACGTCGCCTTTAACTTTTTCGCTTTGCCAAATGCGGCTGCCCGAAATGAGATCGACCGCTTCGAGCCGCGATTTGCTGCCTTCATCTTTCGAGAACAAAATAAGATCGGTATCGGGAACGGGCGTGACGGCCGTTTCCTCGATACGGCCGGTCGGACGCCGCCAAAGCCTTTCGCCGGTTTGACCGTCAATCGCGTACAAACTTCTCTCGGTTCCGGCCAGAACAATGCCGAAATCGGTGGTTTGATAAAAATGAACTTTAGAATCGAGATTCGCCTGCCAGGCTGGCTGTGCGGAAGTGATGGCCGCAAAAAGGCATAGAAGGCACAAAAGGGAA
>JANMSP010000410.1:0-11415 GCA_031389475.1 Pyrinomonadaceae bacterium | reverse complement strand
CGATGCGATTGTCGATGATGAAAACGTCTTTCGCCGCCTTCGTGAAAACCGGTATTTGCCGAATCCGCGTCCGTCGCTTGAGGTCATCTATCACGCTTCGCTCGAAATTCGCTCATCAATCGTCTATGCGACGATAATCGTCGCTCTCGTCTTTCTGCCGCTTTTTATGCTGACTGGCGTGGAAGGCAGACTGCTCGCTCCGCTCGGCCTGGCTTATATCACGGCTCTCGTCGCCTCGTTGTTCATTTCGTTGACGGTTACGCCAGTTCTCGCTTCTTACTTGCTGCCACAGCTTTTCCGTGACAAATCCGAAAAGAAGTCCATTTTTTCCGGATGGTTTAAAAGTCTAAAATCGAAATTTACAAAAAACGAAGATTCGGTCCCGGAGGGCGAAGACCGTGGACAGAAAGCCCCCGGAGACCACACCGAAGAAGACAGTTTTATCGTTCGCTGGCTGAAAAAATGGGACGAAAAACTGCTGCACTGGACACTCCGCCATCCTTATAAAGTGATGATCGGCGCCGCCGTCTTGTTCTTTCTGACGATCGCGACGCTGCCGTTTGTCGGGACGGCGTTTCTGCCGGAATTCAACGAGGGAACTTTGACGGTCAATGTTCAGGCGCAGCCCGGAACGTCGCTTGCGGAATCGAATCGTATCGGACAGATCTCGGAAAAGTTGATTTTGGAAGTTCCCGAAGTCGTTTCAACCGGCAGACGCACCGGCAGGGCAGAACTCGACGAACATGCCGAGGGCGTTCACTACACGGAAATTGACGTTGATCTTAAGGAAACCAGTCGCACACGCGAGGAAATTCTAGCCGATATTCGGGAAAAACTCGCAGTCGTGCCAGGCGTAACCTCGAACGTCGGGCAGCCGATATCGCACCGCCTTGACCATCTTCAAAGCGGTGTTCGGGCCCAGATCGCCGTCAAACTTTTCGGCGACGATTTGCAGACGTTACGCTCGAAGGCGGAAGAGATCCGCAACGTGATGCAGACTGTCGAAGGCGCGACTGACGTGCTTATCGAAAAACAGGTTCTGATTCCGCAGATTCGTTTTAATATTGACCGCGCCAAAGCCGCCCAGTACGGGTTACCGCCGGGCGAGATTACGGAAACACTGGAAACGGCATTGAATGGCCGTACCGTGAGCGAAGCGATCGAAGGGGCGCGGCGATACGATGTCGTCGTGCGGTTTGACAACGCCTCACGTAATAGTCTGGACGCACTGCAGAACGTCACGATCGATACGCCGCAGGGAGCACAAATTCCGGTTTCGGCGGTCGCCACAATTGAAAATCTGCCGGGTCCGAATCAGATTTTGCGCGAGAACACGAAGCGCCGGATTGTGGTTTCGGCGAACACCGGCGGTCGTGATTTAGGATCGGTGGTCGGCGATATGCAGCAGCGCGTTGCCGCTCAGGTAAATTTGCCGCCCGGCTATTTTGTCGAGTTCGGCGGGCAATTTCAGGCCTCGCAGGAAGCAACCAGAACGCTCTCCTATCTTTCGCTCTTTTCGCTCGTTGCAATTTTCTTTTTGCTGATAAAGGCTTTGGGCGATTGGCGCGTCGCCCTCCAAGTAATGATAAACATTCCGCTTGCTCTTATCGGTGCGATTTGGGCTTTGCATTTGTCCGGCGGCGTGTTCTCGATCGCGACCTTAGTCGGCTTTATATCGCTCGTCGGCATCACTTCGCGTAACGGGATCATGATGATCTCGCATTATCTTCATTTAATGAAGGAAGAAGGCGAAGATTTTACCGAGGAAATGATTATACGCGGCTCTCTGGAAAGACTGGTGCCGGTATTGATGACCGCGCTGACGGCCGGACTGTCCTTGATTCCGTTCGTGTTGGCGGCGGATGCGCCCGGGAAAGAAATTCTTCACCCACTAGCGGTTGTGGTTATCGGCGGAATCCTGACTTCGACTTTGCTCGACCAATTGGTTACGCCCGCCGTGTTTTATAAATTCGGACGACCGAGTGCAGAACGAATTATCGCCGAACGCGACGGAGGCGGAAGAAGTGAATGGGGCGAGGTAAATACCGAAGCGCCGCAAGATGCAGATGCGCCGCCATTTTCGGAAAAAGCGCCCAGATCTGTTACTGAAGATTAACCGGAAATTGATACATGTGTTTATTAACCTTGGAGGAAAACACTTATGAAATTTACAAAAAATACTTTCGTTTCTGCGGCAATGCCGGCGGTTATTCTGATATTTATCGCTTCAAGCTTTAATTCGAATGTTTCGGCGCAACCCGACGAGGTAAAAGCTGTCACAAATGTTTTAACGCTCGAAGCGCAGGCGGTCGAAAAAGGCGATTTGCCAGCACTCGATAAAATTTGGGCGAACAGCGAAGATGTTACGGTTTTTGAAAGCGGACACGCAAACTACGGCTGGACCGATTACCGCAATTCTCACCTTGCACCCGAATTAAAAGAATTTAAGAACACGAAATACGCATTCTCCGATTTGAAGGTCAAAGTAGACGGTAAAACGGCATGGGCAACTTTCAAATACACGCTTGCGGCCGAAATGGGAACCCGGAAGATAGAGAGCGGCGGTCTTGGCACTGCTATATTGGAAAAACTCGAAGGCAACTGGCGAATCGTGCATTGGCACTCCAGCGCTCCTCGTCGAGCTCCTGCCCCAAGCATTACCCCCAAACCGTAATGTATGCCCGAACACATATTTTGCGGGTCCGAAAAGCGACTCTGTTAACACGCAGTAGTCATCAGACAAATTCAAGCCATCGTAGTCAAATTATGAAGAGCAAAGGAGGAAGGGATTATGGCTAAACAAACCGACCCGGTTTGCGGAATGCAAGTCGAGGAAGCAGAAGCCGCCGGACAGGCCGAACACGAGGGCAGAACATATTATTTTTGTTCGTCCGGGTGTAAGAGCAAATTTGAAGCGAATCCGGCGGAATACGTAAATCAATAACAAAAGCGTTGCGGTAGAATTATGTAAATCTGTCGTGACGCTTTTTCAATTAATCATCAACGTTTTTAGCGTTGAAATTCAAGGTCGTATAAATGTCGCATCAGGAAAGAGCTCAAGAGACGTAAACCGGCTTCGGTAAGTGTTAAAACTGCCACGTATTCTGTTTGGAAACCATCGGCCACGGTCTAAAAATGGGCAGTGAGCACGCCTCGGCTGGTAACAACCTCAAGAGGAAATAAAAAATATGAACGCTCAACACATTGCTGATGGGAACGCGGCGCATGATTCTCATTCGGGCGAACACAAACCGTATATCGGGCTAATGATTTCGCTGGTTATTTCCTTCATCGTGATGTATTTCATCATGTATGCAATGGCCGACCGCTGGATCAATGTCTATATGAACCTGAGCAACGTTTACATGACCGGGCTGATGGCGGGCTCGATGCTGCCTATAATGCTGGCGACCATGCCGGGAATGTTCAAGAACAGGAAGGTTAACGTTGCGCTGTGGGCAGTGTCGGTGGCGGTGCTTGTCCTCTTTTGGGTGCTGCTGCGATACGAGGCGGGAGTAGGGGACCGCCAGTTTATGCGGGCGATGATTCCGCACCACGCCGCGGCGATACAGATGTGTAAGGAGTCGTCTCTCTCCGATCCGAGAGTCGTAAAACTCTGTGAAGGGATCGTCGAGTCCCAGGAGCGTGAGATTGCGGAGTTGAAGGCGCTGCTCGCGGAGTAGCATCTTTCCGTCCGCATACGGCAAAACAGTCAGCGATCACGTTCTTTATCCCGCAAACATAAGAAATCACGGATGGGGAAATCTCGAAAAGAAGAGAGAGTGGAAATAAAAAAGAAGAAAATAATGAAGAAAATTATCTCAATTTCAATCATTGCCACCATCGCGGCGTTTGCCTCCGCTTGTGCAAACACCACAACGACAAACACCGCCACCACGACATCGAACGGTAACGCCGTCAACGGAAATAAGCCGGCAGCTATTCAGGGAAGCGTCTGGATTGCCAACGAAGAAGGCAACAGCTTGACCGTCGTCGATGCCGGAACTAACAAGGTAATTACAACGCTGACCGGAATTGAAGGCCCTCACAATGTTCAAATGTCGCCCGACAATAAAACTGTTTGGGCGGTTAGCGGCCACAAATCTTTGGCGGTGGCGATTGATGCCGCCACTTACGCTTTGAAAGGAACTGTGCCGACAGGCAAAATGCCTGCTCATATCATTCTCACGCCGGACGGCAAAAGTGTTTATGTGACTAACGGCGGAGAGGATTCCGTAACCGTTATTGACACGGCGACCATGAAAGTCGTCGCTACGATTCCCGTCGGCAAATCGGCGCATGGGCTGCGTTCCAGTCCCGATGGGAAATGGATTTATGTCGCAAACGTAAACGACACAAAGGTCAGCGTTATCGAAACGGCAACTAACACCAAGGTGGCCGATATTGAAGTCGGTCAAAAACCGGCGCAGGTTGGCTTCTCGCCGGATGGAAAGTTTGTCTACGTTTCGCTGGTTGCGGAAAATGCGGTGGCAAGAATCGACGTCACCTCGCGGACCGTGACCGGCAAAACCCAGCTCGGCAGCGGGCCTATTCAGGTTTTCGTCAGCCCGAACAACAAATATCTGCTGGTTGCCAACCAAGGAACGGAAATCACACCGGGCACGACGGTTTCCGTTATTGATACGGTAACTTTTTCCGTCGTCAAAACAGTCGAAACAGGCAAAGGGGCACACGGTGTCGTGATCGAGCCTTCGAGCCGGTTTGCGTATATCACGAATATCTTTGGAAACAGTGTAGCGATACTCGATCTGGCGACACTGGAAATTACCGCAGCCGTTTCAGCGGGCCTCAAGCCGAACGGCATCACCTTTTCATCGCTTCTGCCATCGCCAGCCTCATCCGCCGAAATCGACATTAAATTGCCCGAAACAAAAGATTCGGATCATGGGGATATGAAACACTAACTGTGTGTATGATTGGAAGAAAGAGACCGATACGATAACCATTTTTACTTGAAAAACGACTATGACATTCGCCGTTTAAGAGTCAACAAGTCGCAAAGACTTCTGGGTACGATAAGTTTTTCAACCGAAGGTGTAGAGGAACAACCAAACGAGATGAAACTCTATCCATTTCACCCAAAGATCCTTGCATTCAGCGGAGTCATCCTCGTGGGGATCGGTCTCTATTTTCTTTTTTTCCGCCCGCCATTATTGCCGGAAGATGCCCGGTACATGGGTACTACGCTAGCTGAAATTCAAGTGTCCGTGCCCGGTCTTACTCGCTGGCTGCAAAAAGTCTTTTGGGTGATGGGCGGATATATCTTTACCACCGGGTTGTTGACAATCTATATCGCCTTTTCATCGTTTAAAACACGAACGCGGGGCGCGTTTCCGGTAATTGCTGTGGCAGGATTAAGCTCTATCAGCGGCATGACCGTCATAAATTTTATAATTAGTTCTGATTTTAAGTGGCTTCTTTTAGTGTCCGTATTTCCTTGGGTCGCCGCCCTAACACTTTATCAAATAGAAGGCCGCAGCCGGAGCACGGACTGAGCGGAAACGTCCCTAAATGCCTCGAAAAAGAGAAGAATCCCAAAAGTAAATCAACAAATTGTGTGTTACCGCAAAGATCGAGTTAGATGGGGATTCTTCGCTGTTACGAAACGGTGTGCCATTACACGATTTAGAGCTGATCCGTTGTTGAGCTAGTACGATTCTACCGTCATTACTGCATATTTCATCAAAAAAGGCTAATGGCACGTCAATTGCAATTTAGTATGCGGGGAAAGCAGCCTGCTTAAAAGTATTACGGTTAACGTGCTTTAGGGCCAGGCAATTTTGAGGAACTTAAGCTAAAGGAGACTGTAATAATGATAAATTCACTGAAACGCACATTGGGAGTGGGATTTTTTGGAGCGGCGATTGTTTTTGCGGGTAGCACGGCGGCGGTTGCTCAAGATTATGAGTACGAACAAGATCATCATAACCAGCAAACTGACCGCAGACATCAAAAGCAGGAAAAAAAGGCTTTAAAACATCATCAGAAGCACGAACGCGAGGAATACGGTAACTCCCGGGAACTCCGTCGTCATCAGCAACAGGAAAAACGCGCCGTGAGACGACATCAGCGATATGAACGTAACGACGGTTATAACAATGGCGGCTACAACAACAACAATGGCGGTTACACCAACAATGGCGGCTACAATAACGGCGGCTATTATGAAAACGGCAATCGCAACACGGAGATATTGAGACAAGCCGTGAACCGAGGCTATCAAGAGGGGTATCGTCGGGGTCAGACGGAACGGCAGTATGGTCGCAGGGGCGGTTATGACGACGATAGTTATGGTCAATATGGTAATCAGAATTCCAGTCAGTACCAGTACTATTATCAACAGGGTTTCCAGCGCGGCTATCAGGATGGTTACAACAGATCATCACGTTACGGAAGCCGGTCAGGTAATTCTTACAATATCCTTGGAAGCATTCTGAGCACGATCCTTGGATCGCAGCGATAGAGTAACAGTTAAAATTCAGGGCCCGGGCGTTCGGTCGTAAGATCGAACGCCTTTTTCTTTGCCTGAGAATGTAGATCAAGATTGGAAATGAGGTACGTCAATCCTAAAACTATTAATCGGACAAGTGAGAATGTGAAAACCCTCAAATTCCGCCAGTTGTTTACAACTCGCAAAATTTGAGGGTTTTTGATGATTAAATAAGAGAATCTATTTCCCGTCGAGATTAAATCTAATTTTTTCCTCGACAGTCCGCAATCCTTCTCCTGCGGTCTTGTTCTCGAAAAATTCTTTTACCTTATCGTTTTCGATTTTTCCGACGGCTTTCAGTTCATCACCGACCACATCGTATCGGCCCTGGTCATTGATTTGGTAGAAATAAGGCCCTTCTTCCTGCTTCTTTAAAAACAACAGATAAGATTTACCGATCTCGAATCTGCCACCGTCGATGTCGATGTTTACCTCCCGGCCTTTAGAATCCATCCCGCCGGCACGCTCCACATAGATCAGTTCTTCGCCCTTTGCTCCCTTAGCCGGATTATTCACGCGAAAAGCGACCAGTTCAAAGGGTACTTCGTCACTACTGCCTTCCGAGCGGGCAATTCGGCTCGGTGTAATATTAAAAGCTTCCGCAAGCACTATCGCATCAACACCGGCGATCAACTGATCGGGTGTCGAATAAACTTCCTTCCAAACTGCTGCACTACGCGGCATATCTGTTTCGCACGCTATTTTACCTTCAGCCTGTTCGGCGGTTTGATGGCCTTGCCAGCTGAACATAGCGGAGGCCGATAAGCCAAGTCCCGCCGCCACAATCGTTCCTAACAAAAAGTATTTGGTTTTCATTTCGCTTTTTCCTCCTTTTAATAGATTGAATTGATCAGGCTGCGGTCGTGAGCATTAGGCTGCGGAGCGGTCAAAATTGTGTCGTTCATACAAGTGTTGGTTTCCCCGCGATTGTGTTCGAGACCGAACAAATGCCCGACTTCCTGACAGGCCACATGCTTTTTGTTGGTTCGCGTATAACTCCCGCTATCCAAATAGCTTTGGTTAAGGCGTGCACGGCCATTTCTAACCGTGCAGCCGCTTACGCTGCGAAGCTCGGCAAGGCCTAGCCAACCGGTCGAGCCGTAAAAGCCGTTGTAGGCATTAGCGTGATCGGTCGTGCCCGACCCAGACGGACTTAAAAAGATGTCCGTGTATGGACTCCAGGCGTTCGAATCGGTTTTCGCTTCTTCATTGTAGATGTTGAAGTAATCGCCGGTTCCGCCGTTATTCCAGTTAATAGTCGCATCGGCGTATTTCCAGCAGCCCCAGCGGTGCGAAGCCCAGCTTCCGAGCGGGGTTCCCAAAAAGACGGCGATGCCGAAAACCGCTATCCATATAGATAATACGTGTCTCAGTTTCATTCTTGATTTTCCTCCTGTTTTAGAAAATATTACTCGAGGTGGGCCCGAATCATACAAAATAGATTTACGAATGAGAGCCAGAAAAAACTTGCCGCGTCCGCAAGAAAAGTTAAAGTTAAGGCATTAAAGTAAGCCGGCGTTAGGTCACTGAAAAAGATTGAGAATAAAATATAGCAAAAAATGAATATAGTCAAGCCTTATTAGGTACATAAGAAATACTTATTAGAAATCGTACTGGCTATTCATTTTCGGAAGGTTGTGAACCAAGTTTTTTTATAGGTAGCTTTGAACTAAAAAAAGAACGGGATTGAGAAATTACCCCGAGTCCGCCCTTTGCTATACTGTCTAGGCATATTTAAGAAGTCTGAGAGTTTTTATCGCGCAGTGATCGCGGAAAGATTCCTTAGAAGGAAGGCGAACTACTGTAAGAGTTTGACTTTATAGCGGAGAAAATAAAGATGATGACGGCAAATATCCTCGCCAAGCAATCGGACGTTTCGCTTTTCACGGTTCGTCATTATACGCGAATCGGTCTTCTGAAACCCGCTCGTAATCTGCACAACAACTACAAAGTTTATCAACCGTCCGACGCCGCTCGGGTCCGTTTTATTCAGGCCGCGAAAAACTTGGGATTCTCGTTAGCGGAAGTCGCCGGCATTATGGATGAAGCCAAGCATGGAAACTCACCATGTCCCATGGTACGGGAAATCATCGTGCGGCGGATTGACGAGAATCGCCGTAAAATAAAAGAAATGCAAAAACTACAGCGCAAAATGGAAAACTCCCTAAAAGACTGGGCGAAGATGAAAAATTCGATGCCGACCGGCGAGTCGGTATGCCATTTAATCGAGTCAGTTGGCGAGATCGCGAATTAGACTTGACCTGACCCCTGCTGACAGGTTGTAAAATAGATTTGGGTTCGAATTAGAACCTGATCGATTTTATTATTTTGAGAGGTAAAACAATGAATACAGAAACAACATTTTCAGTTCCGAGCATCGTTTGCAGCGGATGCGTCGGTGGAATCAAAAAAGCTCTTGATAAAGTTCCGGGAATAAATCTTGTCGGAGTGGATGTTAATACAAAAGTCGTCACCGTCAAACACGATGAAAAAGTTACGCGCCAAAATTTGGCTGAAGTTTTAGACGGGGCGGGATTTCCCGCCAGGTAATTCGCCTCGAATTGTGTGAACTGCGGTTAAGGAGCATTAATGGAACTCAAGACAAGCATAATGGTCAAAGACCCGGTCTGCGGGATGACAATTGACGCTGAAAAAGCAGTCGGAATCAGCCAATACAAGAGTGAAACATATTACTTTTGCTCACCCGCTTGCAAGGAAAAATTTGACGCGGATCCGGAGCGATTTGTTTCTTCGGAAAATGTAAAGGCGGAAGTCGGATCACCTGTTACAAACGAGGACGTTATGAGCGGGAGGCGCAATGATCACTCCAGCCCGAATGGCACAGGTGAACGCGTGGATCTGCCGATAACTGGCATGACTTGCGCGGCATGTGCAAACCGCATCGAAAAACAACTGGCCAAACAAGCCGGCGTTGATTCATGTTCCGTGAACTTTGCGACATCGAAAGCGACTGTCACTTATGATCCGAAGAAGATCAAAGTTTCCGATCTGATGCAGACGGTTAAAGATGTTGGCTATGATACGGCGGGGACCTCGAAGGTGGAGTTCGTTGTCGATGATTCGGCCCGCCCCTCGGGTTCGAGCGTTCAGCTTGAGCAGCATATATCGAAGGTTCGCGGCGTCGTAAAAGCGTCGTTCAATTTAGCGACGATGGCAGTTTTAGTTGAATATCTTCCGAGCTCTGCCAATGTAAAGGCTATTCGGGCCGCCGTCGAAGAATTCGGGTATCACGTTAGCGAAGTCTCGGGCAGCGGAGAGACCGCGGAAGAATCGCTGGAACACGCGCACGCAGCCGAATACGCCGATCTGAAGCGGAAGTTTTGGGTCGCCGCCATCCTGTCGCTTCCGATTCTCGTGATCGTGATGTCGCACGGGAGGATCGAGCTGTTTAACTTCCCTGGCGTCAACTACCTGCAGCTCGTTCTGGCGACGCCGGTAGTTTTCTATTCCGGCTGGCAATTCTACCGAGGTGCGTGGGCGGCATTCAAGCACCGGGCAGCGGATATGAATACGCTGATCGCGGTCGGAACTGCGACGGCTTATATTTATTCGATTTTGGCCACGTTTTTCCCTTCATTCTTTGTCGGTGCGCTCGGCCAGGCGATGAATATGCCGGGGATGGAATCGACTTTCAGCGTGCCGGTTTATTTCGAAGCGGCAAGCGTTATCATCGCCCTGATAGTCTTAGGCAGGCTCCTTGAAGCAAGGGCAAAAGGACAGACGGGCGCTGCGATCAAAAAGCTCGTCGGCCTTCAGGCGAAAACAGCCCGCGTGATCCGTGACGGCCGCGAGATGGAGATCGATACCGAAGAGGTAGTTCCGGGGGATATTGTGTTAGTTAGGCCCGGTGAAAAAATTCCCGTGGACGGCGTTTTAGTCGAGGGGAGTTCCGCAATTGATGAATCAATGCTCACGGGCGAAAGCCTTCCCGTAGAGAAAAAAGTTGGCGACGAGGTATTCGGCGCCACAATAAATAAGACCGGGGCCTTTCAGTTCAAAGCCACGAAGGTCGGAAAGGACACGGCACTGCAGCAAATCGTCCGCCTTGTTCAGGACGCTCAAGGCTCAAAACCGCCAATCGCGAAGTTCGCGGATACGGTCAGCGGTATCTTCACCCCGATCGTCATCTGCATTGCGATAGCTACTTTTGTCGTCTGGTTTTTGGCTGCCGCGCCGGAAGTCCGCTTTACGATGGCTCTGGTAAATTTCGTATCCGTTCTGATCATCGCCTGCCCGTGTGCACTAGGACTGGCGACACCGACGGCGATTATGGTCGGCACGGGCAAGGGAGCTGAGAACGGTATTTTGATCAAAGGCGGCGACTCGCTGGAAACTGCCCATAAGCTGGACACTATCGTTCTTGATAAAACGGGGACTATTACGCGCGGTGAACCTAGTCTCACCGATGTTGTCACGGCGGATGGCTTCACCGAGGACGATTTCCTGACAATCGTCGCTTCGGCCGAAAAGCTGAGCGAGCATCCGCTGGCGGCGGCGATCGTACGCGGCGCGGAGTCGCGAAATCTGCAATTTGAAAAGGTCGAAGGCTTTAAAGCCCTCGAAGGCCGCGGCATAGAAGCAAGAGTTGGTTCAAAAGATCTGCTGCTTGGCAATCTGCGTCTTATGAAAGAGCGAAAAATTTCGCTTGGCACCTCTGAAGGTACTGTAGATAAACTAGCTTCCGAGGGCAAAACGCCGATGTTCGCGGCTATAGATAATAAGTTCGCAGGTATCGTCGCGGTGGCGGACACAATAAAACCGGAGTCTAAAGAAGCGATCCGCATCCTGCAGGATCTGGGTTTGGAAGTCGTGATGATGACGGGTGACAACAAACGCACCGCGGAAGCGGTTGCTAATCAAGTCGGAATTAAACGGGTTCTTGC
>JANMSP010000402.1:0-14373 GCA_031389475.1 Pyrinomonadaceae bacterium | reverse complement strand
GGGATGACC
This sequence comes from Pyrinomonadaceae bacterium, assembly GCA_031389475.1. Lineage (GTDB taxonomy): Bacteria > Acidobacteriota > Blastocatellia > Pyrinomonadales > Pyrinomonadaceae > OLB17. Next base: position 14,364 of record JANMSP010000402.1, on the reverse strand, counting down.
GATTCTCCGGCGGGCCTAGCAGCGTTCATTCTCGTGCATCCGGGCTTTGCAAATTGGAAGTTTGGAGGCGATCCGGAGCAGACCCCGACACGCGATGAGGTGCTTGATAATTTATCTCTATACTGGCTAACGAATACGGCATCCTCGGCTGCACGAATCTACTGGGAAAATCGCGGACGAGGTATCACGAGTGCGGTCGCACATCAGACCGATAAGATCTCTGTCCCGGTGGCGGTTACGGTTTTTCCCGATGAAGTCTATCGTGCACCTGAGTCGTGGGCCCGTCGTGCATATCGCAACCTCATCTATTTTCACAAGGCCGATACGGGCGGACATTTCGCTGCATGGGAATATCCCAAGCAGTTCGCTCAAGAAATGCGTGCGGCTTTCAAATCGGTGAGATAAAAGCCGGTCTTTTTACGACCTCAAGGAGATCCAATGAAACACATTTTACTTTACGTCATAGCCATAAGCATCGTTGCATCCGGTCTTTCGATGCACGTCACAAGAGCGCAGCAAACCGGCATCAAGCGCACCGATCTTCAGCGTCACGATTTGAGTGTTCCCGGCCGTGAAGTGGTACAGGTACGTGTAGATTTCGCACCTGGAGCTAGCTTTGGAAAGCATTCGCACCCAGGCGAAGAAATAGTAAACGTCCTCGAAGGGACGCTGGAGTATCAGATCGAGGGTAAACCATCGGTAACGCTCAAGGCGGGCGAGGTACTATTCATACCGGCCGGCACGATCCACGCCGCAAAAAATGTTGGCACGACCAACGGGGCTGAACTCGCAACGTATATCGTCGAAAAGGGGAAGCCACTTCTCACGCTTGCAAAATGAGGACGAGCTACTAGTGCAAGACGCGCAACTCAAATCACAATGGAGGATGAAAAATGGGCAACATTGGAACAAACGTCATGATGCAAGCTGGCAACCCGGTTTCCGCGAGGGGAACAGCTTCAGATCCGCAGCCGCTTTTGCTGAGCCGACGTGTCAGTCAAAGGGACCATATTATAGGTGACGAATCAGCGGCGGTAACGCTGTTAATGTACGGGGCGTACGAATGTCCGCACTGCGTCGAAGGCAACGAAATCGTCCAGAAGATTCAGCAGTATTTCCGCGAGAACCTGCGATTCGTCTTTCGGCATTTTCCGCGCACAAATGTTCATCCGCACGCCGAGGCGGCCGCGGAAGTTGCGGAGGCTGCCGGCGAACAAGATAAGTTTTGGGAGATGCACGGCAGGTTGTTTGAAAACTATAACCGACTGGACGGGGAGCACCTCATTAGTTACGCCGAGGAATTAGGACTCGACATGGAGCGTTTTGAACGGGCCATAACCGGAAGAGTTTTTGCCCAAAGAGTAAGGGAAGATTTAGTAAGCGGAATGGAAAGCAACGTGCGCGGCACACCTACGTATTTTATCAACGGCGTTAAGCATTTGGCCTCCGGCCGATTTGAGATATTGGTCGAGGCGATCGAGTTGAGCATGCCGGAGGGCGGTCATATTCGCAAAACTTAACCTTCTATGACGGATTCCTTTATTAGGTTGCAGCAGTCCCTTCGCGCGTTGCGGAAACTGCCGATCCCCGCATCCTCGTTCATCGAAGTACATCGTCCAACCTGCAGAAAAATCCAGGCTAAATTCTAAAGTTCCTGGGGTGTTGTTGGGTTTCAAATCCCGTTAATCTCAATGTATCGAAGAACGAGGAGAGAAAAATGAACCAGATAAAAATTATCAAACGTGAAGAAGCTGTTCGTTTTACAGCGATTCAAAAAGACAACGAGATGGCGACGACTGGAAAGGTAAAGGCTCAGCGACCCGTTGCCGAGAGAATAGTTGCAGATTGGATTGGCGAATGGCGAGAGCAAAAGCGAAAGAGCGCTGAGTGGAATATTGATTACCTTTTACGGTTCAAATCGCCACCGGCAGCCTGTTAAGCGAGATAGCCGCAAAGCGATAATTGGGTATGTAAACAATAGAAGAAATAAACCTTTCGCCGAACTTTGGACAAGGAGAAACAGAATGAATCAACAAGCACATGCGGCTGGGCAAACCGGGAAAATGCCGCTCAACGTCAAAGATATCGACGCGGGCATTGTCGACAACAACGAACAAGATGACTTTACAACTATTGATGATCTGACGAGACTCGCGCTGGACGCGCATGGCGGACTTGAACGATGGCACAAGTTCAGTAAAGTGGCCGCCACAGTCGTCTCCGGTGGCTATCTTTGGGGCATGAAAGGTTTCGAGCTCGGGGATACGCCGCGCAGAATGACATCCGATTTCCGCCGGCAATTGACTCTCGTCGAACCTTTCGGCAATCCGGAGTGGCGAATGACTTACCAGCCGGACCGTGTCCTTATCGAAACGCAGGCGGGTAAAATCATTGCCGAGCAGGAGAACCCGCGGGAGGCTTTCGCAGGTCACGTTTGGGAGACCCCGTGGACACCGACGCACCTAGCCTACTTCAACGGCTACGCCATGTGGACTTATTACAATCTACCGTTTCTGCTCGGTGAACCGGGTTTTGAGGCGACCGAAATTCCTTCGATCCACCAGCAGGGGCTTTCGCTTTTGGGAATGCGCATACGATTTCCTGAGAACGTCCATACTCATTGTGTTGAGCAAGATCTGTATTTTGACGAAAGCGGTCTATTGCGTCGTCAGGATTATCAGGTTGACGTTGCGGGAAAGTTTCAGGCGGCTCATCTGATTTCTGACTATGTCGACGTTCAAGGTCTAAAGTTTCCGATGAAACGGCGCGTCCATCCAAGAAATGAAGATGGAACGCTCCAATTTGATAAGACCGTTGTATCTATCGACCTTTTTGATTTTGAACTCAACTAATCAGTGAACTCGGCGCTTAGGCGTTCAAGCGAAAGCTCAGACCGGGGTTTTGGTTTGACATAACTACTCTGAAACAAATGGAAAAGTGATAAATCTTTGAAAAAATCAGCGTTCACTTCTGCTCTTTATTCAGGCGTGAGGTGATGAAGACAAATTCGAAAGGAGAAAAAATGAAAGCCATAAATAATAAAGCATTAAATGACAGAGGAATTGATCTATTGTACTACGAGAATCAACCATATAGTTTTTTGCCGGATGAGGCGGGCAGTGACGTAACCTTAAATAAAAGACGCGCGTTAATCGCCCAACTTTTGCTCATCGGGTTTGTCATCGCCGTATTCGCCGCCGTACTTCCTGCCCAGTCCTCATCCGCCGATAAGCCGACGATTGTTCTCGTCCATGGAGCATTCGCCGACGCGTCCGGTTGGCAGAAAGTGATCACGATCTTACAGAAGGACGGGTATAAGGTCGTCGCCGTGCAGAATTCACTGGCGTCGTTCGCGGGCGACATCGAGACGACCAGGCGTGTGATCACCGCTCAGACTGGTCCGGTAGTTGCGGTCGGACATTCGTACGGTGGCGCGGTGATTACCGGAGCCGCGGCCGGAAACCCAAACGTCAAGGCTCTTGTGTATATCGCCGCGTTCGCACCCGATGCCGGCGAACCGATTGGCGCATTCGGCGAGAAGTTTCCGTCCGAACTCGGAGCGGCGCTTGTGCCTGACGCCGCCGGCTTCGCGTATATCGACGTCGCCAAATATCACGACCTTTTTGCGGCCGATATTCCAAGGAGCCAGACGAATGCGATGGCGGTCGCACAGAAGCCTATATTTGCCGCCATCTTCGGGCAGTCGACTCCAGTTTCTGCTTGGAAGACGATTCCGGCCTGGTACGTCGTTGCTCAGCAGGACCGCTCGATCAACCCTGACCTGGAACGTTTCTACGCTAAACGCATAAACGCCAGAACGACCGAAATCAAAGCGAGCCACCTTGTTTTCATTTCGCACGCGAAAGAAGTGACCACGGTCATCGAGCAGGCAGCACGTGAGGGAGTAACTTTAGCCACGCCGTACAAAACTTAATCATTTACGAGAAACGAACAGAGTGGAAATTTGAATCCATCGTTTGAATCCATTGAAGGAATATATGAAAGAAACAATCAACTATGATCGCCGCCGCTTTCTCGGTTCTGCGGCTTTGTCATTTGCCGCCGCCAACCTCGGGATTATCGGTTCCGCAAACGCACATTCAGCTAACGCGGATCGGGCAGGTGCAGGAGCGATCAGTGCTAAATCTAATTCAGCATTCGGCACGCTAAAACAGATCGACGCCGGGTCTCTGAATGTCGGATACGCAGAGGCCGGACCTCCCAATGGGAAGCCCGTGATTCTCCTGCATGGCTGGCCGTACGACATTCACACTTATGTCGATGTAGCGCCATTGCTGGCCGCGAAAGGTTACAGGGTGATAATTCCTTACCTGCGCGGTTACGGCACCACACGATTTCTTAAAGCCGACACTCTACGGAACGGCCAGCCATCGGCAATCGCTAACGATATTGTTTCGCTTATGGACGCTCTAAAAATAAACAATGCGATCATTGGCGGTTGCGACTGGGGGGCACGAACAGCAAACATAATGGCAGCCATTTGGCCCGAGCGTATTAAGGCCATGGTGTCTGTTAGCGGTTACCTGATCGGCAGCCAGGCAGCAAGCAAAATCCCTCTGTCGCCGAAAGCCGAACAGCAATGGTGGTACCAGTACTATTTCGCAACTGAGCGCGGCCGAGCCGGTTATGAGAAATACCGGAGCGACTTTGCGAAATTGATCTGGCAGACCGCCTCGCCGAAATGGAACTTCGAGGACACCACGTTCGAACTCAGTGCAGCGGCTCTGAACAATCCGGACCACGTCGATATCGTGATCCACAATTACCGGTGGAGACTCGGTCTAGCCCAAGGTGAATCGAAATATGATGACTACGAGAAGCTTCTAGGCAAAGGGCCCGTCATTTCTGTGCCGACCATTACGCTCGAAGGCGACGCTAACGGTGCTCCGCATCCGGATCCTGCTTCGTACGCAAAGAAATTTGTCGGCAAATACTTGCATAGAACGATCACAAACGGTGTCGGGCACAATTTACCGCAGGAGGCTCCGCGGGCATTCGCCGACGCAATTGTCGAAGTTGATGGATATTGAAGGAAGTAAGCAAAAATGAAGACAATTCAAATACTATTCGCGTTGATCCTTACTAGCTCCTTGCAGTTCCAATCAAACCTTCACCAGCAGGGACGTTCACCCATTTGGCCGTAAAAGGTCATCTAAGGTCAGAAGCGGAATTGATTCTCACAGAAAATCCCCCCGAGATGACTTTCTAAAAAAATAAGGGCCAACCAATTTCTAAGTTGGTCCTTAGCTAGCTGTATATAAAAGGATTTGAGTGGTACTGGGGACGGGAATCGAACCCGTACGCCCCTAAAGGCACAGGATTTTAAGTCCTGGGCGTCTACCAATTCCGCCACCCCAGCACGATTTAAGAGATTAGCACAGATAAATTCAACTTCAAAACATGTGAAAAAGAGATATTGCGATAGTTGGAGCACGATTTCTTGCCATGTTTCAAACCAGTCAAAATTTTTAGTTTCTCTTTCCTTCCTTCGTGCATTCCGTTAATAAGGATTTGAAGAACTTCGTCCACGAAATACACGAAAGAAGAAAATTGAAAGACAAAGGAAGAGATGGGGAAACGCCCAAGCGGTAAAAAATGAGATAGGCTATGATATTATTGCCGGTAACCGGTTCTTTTATAGGATTCAGCTATAGTTTCAATTAAAATTGCAATAACCTAACGGATATAACAAATGGATCAACTTGCCTGGATAATATGGCTCGTGCTAGGTGTCGGGCTGATAATTGCCGAAGTCTTTACGCTCGGATTTGTGCTGCTTTGGTTCGGCGTCGGGGCAATGGCGGCGGCTTTGGCCGGGATGCTGGGCGCTCCGTTTACGGTTCAGTTTTTAGTCTTTGCGATTGTTTCGATTGCACTGACTGCGATGTCGAGAACTATCTTTGCGAAATACCTTTCGCACAGCGAGGAAGATACGATAAAAATGGGCGTCGATTCGCTGCCGGGCCAGATCGGAACCGTGACACTCGCGAGCCGCGGGGCCTTGAATGAAGGTGCGGTAAAGGTTTACGGCTCGACCTGGACAGCATTTCCGGTTGATGGCGAAAATGCACTCGTCGAAGGCGAAAAGGTCGAGGTTGTTAACGTTAAAGGATCGTCGATATATGTTCGGCGGGTTTCGAATGAGTTGCCTGGGTGGAGAGGGGAATGACACGGAGCACGGACGCCCCCGTCCGGATGAGCGTTGCTTCAACGCGAACAATCCCTCCAGCGCTTAAATAAGTTTTGTGGTGACGTAACGCGTTCGAAGACTTCGCGGTCGGACGAGGCGTCCGTGTTCCAGACTCGCGGTCGGACGAGGCGTCCGTGTTCCAGATGCGTCCGTGCTCCAACTAGATGATTTCCGCCGTGTCCTGATCGGCGGTGTCGTGGATGTTGCCGAGGTCTATGAGTTCAAGCTGAACATCTTCGCCTGATGGTTCCGAAAGCGATTCGCCGTCAATCTTTGCAAGGATGACCGTAATATTATCCTCGCCGCCGTTCTCGTTGGCTTCCTTGACGAGTTCGGCACAGGCGATCTCCAGTTTATCAAGATTTTCCACGATCAATCGCTGCATGCTCGCCGCTGAGACCTTATTCGATAAGCCGTCGCTGCAAAGGAGAACTACGTCGTTCTTACTTGGCGACAATCGTGCGGACACAGGATATATTTCGTTTTGGGCGCCTAGCGCCTGAAGAATTACGTTTTTAAGAGTGTGCGTTTCGGCCTCTTCCGCCGAGATCTGCTGGGCGTCGATCAGCTGCTGAACAAGCGATTGGTCTTTCGTTATCTGGTAGATCTTGCCGTTCCTGACCAAATAGGCACGGCTGTCCCCAACTTGAACAATATCGACCGCAAGCGGCGTCACGCCCATTCCGGTGAATGTGGCGCCCATTCCCTGAAACTGCGGATCGGTGCGGCCCTGATGGTGAATCAATTGATTTGCCAGAACAGTTGCGTTATAGAGTTTTGCAACTAAATGATGCTGCTGGTTCTCGGGTGTCAACGTTTCGTCGAGGTCTTCGCTGAGAAGTTTTTCGCTGACACATTCAACGGCCATCTTGCTCGCAACCTCGCCGGCGAGTGCTCCGCCCATACCGTCAGATACGGCGAGGACTACGCCGTTCTCATCTACATCAAATCTCTGGGATTCGATCACAAACTCGCCGTCGCTCTGCGCACCCGTCCAAACCTTCGAACGGGAAATGTTCAAAAGCAGGTAGTTATCCTCATTGCCTTTCCGTACGCGGCCGATATGGGAAGTAGCGTGTATCTCGACAGTTAACATAGATGAATGTAGTTCAAAGTTCAAAGTTTCAAGTTCCGAGATAACTTGGAACTTTGAACTTTGAACCTTGAACTAACTTAGCGCCTGATCTAAATCTGCAATAATATCCTCGACATCTTCGATCCCGACCGAAACTCTAACCAATCCATCGGTGATGCCTAATTTTTCCCTTGTTTCCTGCGGGACAGAAGCGTGTGTCATGGTTGCCGGATGAGAGATCAGGGATTCGACTCCTCCCAAACTTTCGCCAAGAGTACATACCTTGACGCTTTCCAAAACGCTTTTTGCATTAGACAACGAACCGGTTTCGAATGCAACCATACCGCCGAATCCGGTCTGCTGCCGTTTCGCGAGTTCGTGCTGCGGATGCGAGGTTAAACCTGGGTAATAAACCTTCTGAACTTTCGGATGTTCGGCGAGGAAATTTGCGACCATACGGCCGTTTTTGTCGTGAGCTTCCATACGCACGGCCAAAGTTTTCGTGCCTCTTAATACCAAAAACGAATCGAATGGCGAAAGTATTGCGCCGATGCCGTTCTGGACGAACCCGATCCATTCGGCGTCTTTTTCATCATTCAAAGCAACAAATCCGCCGACGCTGTCAGAATGTCCGTTCAAATATTTTGTCGTCGAATGAACGACGATATCCACGCCGAAACTAAGCGGCTGCTGAAAATACGGCGACATAAACGTGTTGTCGCAAACGACTGTCGCACCGTTGGCGTGAGCAAGATCCGAAACTGCTTTCAAATCCGTTACCGACATCACCGGATTTGTCGGCGTTTCAACGAAAACCATTTTCGTGTTCGGTTTAAACGATTTTTCGAGGTTCGGGATATCGGTGGTATCGGCGAGATCGAATTCGACTCCGTAATTCGACAATATCTTGCTGAAAAGACGGAATGTCCCGCCGTAGGTGTTGTCGCCGAGAATTACATGCTCGCCCGCTTTTACCAGCTTTAGAACGGCATCGATCGCCGACATCCCGGAAGCAAACGCAAAACCGAATTTAGCGTTTTCCAAGGCGGCGATATTGGTTTCCAGCGCCGAGCGCGTCGGATTCTGTGTACGTGCGTATTCGTAACCTTTATGTATGCCAAGACCATCCTGGGCGTAAGTCGATGTTTGATAAATTGGTACAGCTACGGCGCCTGTGGCAGAGTCAGGCTCGTTTCCGGCGTGAATCGCAATTGTCGAGAATCCCATAGAAGTGCGCGTTCGGAGGTAATATAGCGTAAATTCGTTATAGGTGGAACTAGCGGTTACTGCATTTAAAACCCACGGTTTAACGAGCCTTTATGGTAACTTGCCAAATTAAAAATTGCAAATACCAGCTGATCTGGAAAGCCCCGGCGGGATTACCGACAACCGAACGATATGCCTATGTAGATCTACCGACAACAGGCGCTCTATACGAAGTTCGCAGATTATTATGTAATATAATTCTGCGGATATTAATTGCGGACGGTTAGCAATTGCGGACGGTTAGCGATTTAAGAAAACAGCACACCGATCTTTATGGATATCAATCAATTAGAAGTCCTGGTGACAGTCGCGCGCGAGAAGAGTTTTTCGCGGGCCGCCGAAGTGCTCGAACGAACGCAGCCGGCCGTTAGCCAGGCGATCAGGCGGTTGGAAAATGAGATCGGGGAAAAGCTTTTCGATCGCTCTTCGAAAGACGGAACGCTAACTTATGCCGGCGAATTACTGCTCGAATACGCGAGGCAGATGATGAATCTGCGTTACTCGGCCCAAACCGCGATCAAGGAAATGCGCAATCTGCACAACGGCAAGGTGACAATCAGCGCCAATGAACACACGGTTTTTTATCTTTTGCCTGTGATCCTGGAATTCCGGAAACGGCATCCGCTGATCAAGATCGAAGTTCAGCGCGGCGTTGCAAGCAGGATTCCGAAAGAAATCACCGCCCGTGAAGCCGAACTTGGAGTTATTTCCTTTAAACCGGACGACGAATCCGTCAAATCGGTTTCGGTTATGGCCGATGAGCTGATTTTGATAGTTTCGCCGCAGCACTCTTTGGCAGGTAAAACGAACGTATCCATTAAAGAACTACGCGATGAAACTTTTATTGCCCACAACGCCATCTCGCCATACAGGAATAAAGTCATCGAAACATTTGAAAAGCACAAAACGCCTCTGAATATCGCCGTCGAATTGCCTTCGCTCGAAGCGATAAAGCGGCTGGTGGAAACCGGCATCGGCGTCGCCTTGGTTCCAAAACTTACCGCAAAAGCAGAGATTGCCAGCGGACAGCTTATCGGTTTGTCGGTGAATGAGATGAAGCTCGAGAGAAAACTGCACATCGTTTACCGCCGGAATTCTGTTTTGTCTCATGCAGCCGAAGCGTTTTTAAAGATCGCCAAAGATATGGATAAACCGTGAAAGGCGTTGTAATTTTTTTAGTGTCTTTTTGTGTTATTTCGTGGTTTCAGTTCCGGTTTTAAGACCGCTACCACAAAGCAACACAAAAAGACACGAAACAAATCAAAACGAAATTTCTCTCAATAATTCAAAGCTAGTCTCATACCTAGTTTATTAATAAATTGGGCAGAACAGAAAGATTTTACGTGTTGGAGGGAAAAATGAGTTAGAATAACGCCATAGTTTTCGACCTCGTTCCGGAATACATAGAATATTATTGGATAGACTCTGGGCTGAATTCTGCGGCTCCGCTGATAAACTCTTAAAATATATGTTCAGTCAATTTACGCTAGGTATTGAGGAAGAGTTCCAGATCGTAGATCCTGTAACACGCGAGTTGAAATCGCATGTTTCGGAGATTTTGGAAGAAGGTAAACTGCTGCTCGGCGAGAAGATAAAGCCGGAAATGATTCAGTCGATGATCGAGGTCGGCACCGGCGTTTGCGCGAATATAAAGGAAGCCCGCGAAGACCTCACGACGCTTCGCTGCATTATCTCGAGCCTTGCCCGTAAGAAGGGAATGGAGATAGTCGCGGCTTCGACGCATCCTTTCTCGAAATGGTCGGAGCAGCTGATCTACGATGGCGACCGCTACAAACTGCTGGTGGATGAGCTGCAGATGGTTGCCCGTTCGCTGCTGATCTTCGGCGTGCACGTTCACGTGGGAATTCCCGACATCGAGCGGCGCATCCAGATAATGAACGCCGCACGCTATTTTTTGCCGCATATTTTAGCGATGACGACTTCATCGCCTTTTTGGCTCGGATTTAATACCGGCCTGAAATCATACCGCAGCGAAGTTTTTAAGAAATTCCCACGTACCGAGATTCCTGACACATTCGAATCCTATCAGCAGTATCAAAGCTACGTCGATCTCCTGGTAAAAATGAACTGCATGCAGGACGGCTCGAAGATCTGGTGGGATGTGCGGCCGCATCACCTGTTTCCGACCCTCGAATTTCGCATCTGCGACATCCCGACGCGCGTCGATGACACAATTGCCGTTGCCGCTTTATTCCAGGCGATCGTTGCAAAACTAACGACTCTCTTCGATAAAAATCTCGGGTTCCGCATTTATCACCGCAGATTGATCCTGGAAAATAAATGGCGGGCGATCCGTTATGGCCTTGACGGTAAACTGCTAGATCTCGGCAAACAAAAAGAAGTTCCGGTCAAAGACCTTATCCGCGAACTGCTCGAATTCGTCGATGACGTCGTTGACCCGCTGGATTCCCGGAAAGAGATCGAGCACATACACACCATTCTGGAACGCGGCACATCCGCCGACGATCAGCTCAAAGTCTTCGAAGAAACGGGCGGCGATTTCAATGCGGTCGTCGATATGCTGATCGTAAATACGCTGGAGAATGTTCCGGAGAATTGCTTTAATTAGCGGCGGCCAAGATCACCCTAATATGAATTAAATATTTGCGGATTACTGGAAGCTTGCCGGTAATCCGCTTTTCTATATTGTAAGCTGTAAAATATTGTTTATCGTTGATAAATTTGATTAATTATGAAAAACAAATATTGACATATTTTAATCTCATATGCTAAAACTGAGTGTGGGCATTTCTCGCCTGCACCGCAATCGAACTACATGAACACCATCCGCTAAACAGTTTTTTTACGATTAAAGTCTAATACTACGATGTTTAAATCCAGCTTTCGTAACGACAGGCAAACCGCACCGACACTGAAAAAGCGCATCGGCGGCTTTTCGTTGATTGAAATCCTCATGGTGCTGGTAATCATTGGGATTCTGTCGGCCATCTCCCTGCCTTATTTATTTCAATATAGAAAATTGTACCGAACCGAAGACCAATCGTTAAAAATAATGTATCTGATGCGTGAAGCAAGCCAGATGGCAACGACCAAGCGACGCCCGATACTTTTTGAGATCGACCTGGATGCAAACGAAGTGCGGATTAGCCCAGCCAATGGTGCGCCCGATATTTTGCTAAAAACGATACCTCTTGATCCGATCAACGAAGTTCGAATGGACATTATGCCGGACGGCGTAACCATGATGGGATTACAAGGCTATAATGCCGCCGATTATCCCATTGCGACTGAAACGTGGACCGCTATATTTCAAAGCAACGGCACGGTCCTTAACCTTGGAGGCCTTCCGGTAAGTTCAACCTTCTTTCTATGGCCGCCCGTCCAGACCGCCGGTACGACAGCGCCGCGAAGTCTGAACGAGGTGAGGGCGATCACGATTTTCGGCGGTACTGGAGACGTACGATACTGGAAATTTATGAATACTGGCGCCGGGTATCAATTTAACCCGTACGAATAGAAATCGGAAAAATATGAAACACAGATCAGAAGCCGGATTTTCGTATATCGATGTGATGATAGCCATCGTCATCCTGATGGTGGGCATTTTGGCGCTTCTCGCTGCAATAACTGGGGCTGTCGTACAGTCGAAGGGTCAGGAAACTCAGCTAGACGCTAAACAAATCGCCACCTCGACCCTTGAATCGATTATGTCGGTAAAGGAAACCGATCCGACCCGTCTTGGCTGGAATGCTGTCGGAAACGATACCGCCAATATCGACCCCGCAACTGGCAATCCGCAGGGGGTTTTCCTCACAGGCGTGCAGCAAGTCACTACAGGTGCCGGCCTCGACGAGGTTATTGGAACCGCGGATGATGACGGAGACGCGGTACCTGGCTTTCAGAGACGAATCGTTATAACTGATGAATGCGACGTAGACAGGCCTTCACCGAACTGCCCGATACCGGGAACGTTTCCGGTGAGAATGCGGTCGGTTCAGGTCACGATCACCTATTTCGTCGGCAGACTGCCGAGGCAGGAAGTCTTGACAACAGTTTTGACGGACTACGCTGTAAATTAGGCAAAACATATGCGAAACAATACAAAATCGTATGACCGGAAACCGGATTCCTATCGCAAAGGTGAACAGGGTTTCACCCTCATAGAGCTCACTATTGCGATGGTGATGTTTTTGATCGTGTCCGGATCGATCTACGGAATTTTAGCGGTTGCCCAGAGCAGCCGTTCGGTCGTCAATAAGCAGGTTCCGCTCACTAAAAGCACGCGGCTCGGACTGAATATTCTCGGCCGCGACGCATATAATGCGGGTTACGGGTATCCGCTCGACAGCACCGTGGTTCTTCCGAACAATACGATTTCGGCACTCCTTGGCATTCCGGATGATTCGAATCCTGGCCGCGACACCGTACCGCCGATCATTGCCGGAAATGAAATTACGGAGAACACCTTCAATACGGCAGCCGGCGTTTTTACGGACCAGGTTACATTTCTTTTCAAAGACACGACATTTAATGTCGGGCCCATAACTGAACCGATTCTGACTCGCAGGTTTTCGCAGCCGTTCGGCATTCTTTTCGACGCGACCGTCCCCGTTGGTGCCGGCTTCAATCAAATTATCCCGATCTCCGGCAGCAATGATCAATGCAGCCCTAACGATCTTTTTCTGATATCGGACGGTGGTGGTTCAACGCTTGGGATAGCGACCAGTCTAGTGGATGCGGACAAGGTCCAATTCGCGGATGGCGATGCCCTGGGTTTGAATCAAACCGGCTCGCTGGACTCGCTGAATGGAATCACGCCTCCGGCGACGATGCAGAAGGTACACATGGTCACCTATTTCGTGACGCCGGACGGTATTTTGATGCGGCGGGAGTTCGGCAATTCGGAATTCGGCCCGCCATTTTCGGACGAGCCGCTGGTCTACGGTGTAGAAGATTTTCAAATTCAGTATGTGATGGACGACGGGCAGGTTTTCGATAATCCGGCCGATCCTGATGGAATTCCCGCCAGTGGTGATGAAAATCAAACACTACTAGCGGCCGTTCGGCAGATCCGCTTCACGATCAGCGTTCGCAGCACGGAGGATTTTGGTACGGGGCCCAATGCCACACAGCCGATTCGGAACACAATGACATCCACGTTCAGCACGCGAAATTTAGGGTACGACGCTAATTAACCAGCGAATGAGGCAAATAATGATGAATTCACGAATAAATCACAAGAAGAAGTTTGGCATTGCGGATGATCGAGACCAGAAAGGCTCTGCCATCGTTATCGCGTTATTTGTGCTGATTTTGATCAGTGTGTTTGTTGCACTGGCCCTCTCGCGGACCTCTGCCGAGGCAACCGCGGTCGGAAACGAGGCCGCCGAAGGGCGGGCGTTGTATGCCGCGCAGGGTAGCCTTGAGATGATGACGCGAAACTTCAACAAGGTCTTTGAGGAAAGGCTTAATCCCTCGGCCGCAGATCTCCAGGCTGTGGAGGACGGAGTTGTCCCGGGCCTTAACGATGATTACGATTTCCTTCAGGAACCTCCGCTTCGGACCACGCTCCCTAATGCAGTAGTGCTTTCGGGCGGACCGTATTCAGGGTTATATGCAATTAGAGACAACTGGCGTCTGAGAACGACGGCTACATCAAAAAATACAGGCGTTGAGACGCAATTGACGCGCAACATCCTCAACAATCGTATCCCGATCTTTCAGTTCGGTATTTTTTACAATGACGATCTGGAGCTTTTCCGTCCGCCGCGATTCAGTTTTGGCGGCCGCGTTCACTCGAACGGCAATTTCTTTTTATCGCCCGGTACCG
>JANMSP010000389.1:0-1943 GCA_031389475.1 Pyrinomonadaceae bacterium | reverse complement strand
GTCTAAGCCGGAGAACCCAGTCGCTATCGCTCCCGGTACTGACCCGTTATAGACGCCTTTTACATCATCACGGCGCACATACACCTGCAAGCGCGACACTCCATCCGACAAATGCACGAACGCCGCTTTGCCCATTACGCGCGGCGGAACCGCCAGCCTTCCCGATATGCGGACGTTGCCGAATTCTTTTAACTTCGCATTCAGCGCTTCCTTCAATTCAGGATCGGGCCGCTCGCGTTCCTTTAGTTTTGCGACGACTTCTTTTATCTCGCGAACGATCTCCGCGACCGGCTCGAATGCCAGAATATCCGTTATCGTATCGATGCCGCCTGTGATCGTGCTGCGGTCGAATTTATTCGGGTAAACATTACCGACAAGCTCGCGAAGCTTTTCAAGATGCTCGCGGCGGGCCAAGGTCTGATCGTTCGGTTCGACAATTTCGTCGTATTCGGGGATCTGCATAATATATTCGCTAAGTTAAAGTATTGATTATAGATAAGCAGGCACTCCACGGCAAACATTCGCAGTCTCCCGAAACTAGTCCGTTTCACCTTTTCTCATTCTTCTTTGCGTTACTTTGCGGCTTCGCGTGAAAATCCGAAAAGATTTTGATTTCACGCAAAGCCGCAAAGAACGCGAAGGAAGATGAGAAGACATGAAACTGACTCGGGTAGCGTTTTATGACACAATGTAATTGCCCGCAGGTGGACGCGTAGAGCGTTTTCTGCGGCTAAGTGCGTTTTATGGACTTTGAGATCAAAACAAGTGCGGAAATTGGGCGGATCATTGATGAAGTGAAGCGCGGAACACGTGTGATTTCGATAAGCGGAATTACGTCGATTGCAGCTAAGGCTTTTGTTTTATCAAAAGTTCAAGCCCAGACAGATAAAAGCTTTGTCGTTGTGACTGACTCGAACAATGAACTCGAATCGTGGGAATGCGATCTCGAATTTTGGAATTCGACCGTTTCCGAATCCGCACTCCGGATTCCGCATTCCGCACTTGTCGCACTTCCGTCGTTTGAAACCGACATTTATTCCGGCGTTTCACCTCACGCGGAAACCCAGGAACGGCGTGCGCTCGCTCTGTGGCAGCTCGCTCGTCAAACGGCGGCTTTCACCGTCCTTCCGGCAAAATCGCTGATCACGCGAACGCTTTCACCTCTGGAAATACTGGCGCTCGGTGCAATTCTCCGCCGCGACGAGGATTTTGCACCGGAAAAGCTTATCGAAAAGCTCGTATCCGCCGGTTATGTGCGCGAAGAGCCGCTCAATAATATAGGTCAGTTCTCCGTTCGCGGCGGAATTGTCGATGTCTGGTCGCCGGATTCACCGGCACCGCTGCGGATCGAATTTTTCGGCGATACCGTCGATTCGATCCGGGCGTTCGATCCCGAAACGCAGCTTTCGACCGGGCAGATGAAGGAAGTTTCTATCGCCCCGATGCGCGAATTTTCCGCCTCGCCGCAGGATTTCAGGGATTGGGCATTTTTCGCCCGCGAAGCTTTCCCTGACGAGCGCTTTACCCGGAACGTCAAAGACCGCACCGGTTTCGCCGACGAAGGCGAATCGTTTTCCGGCTGGGAGTTTCTATTCCCGCTCGTAAAGCCGCTCGGCGGCAGCGTTTTCGATTATGTTAAGGACTGTATTTTCGTGATCGACGAACCGTCACTGATCGAACAGCATCTTTCGAATATCTACGAAACCGCAGATCGGCGGCTGGCGGAGATATTGAATTCGGATGATATTGGATTGGAACCTAGCCATTTGTATTTGAAGCCCGCTGAGTTGCAGGATAGGCTAGGAAAAGTTTCTCGTGTCGAACTAAGATCGCTTGGCAGGATAGCTGCTGCGACGGATGAGGAATTTGGGCTGTCAGCGGGCTCCGCCGGGTCAGTACCGGGAGCGATAGCGACTGGGTTCTTCGGCTCAGGCAGTAAGAAC